>NZ_LABZ01000127.1 GCF_001043955.1 Methylobacterium tarhaniae
TACGTGCTGGCGGCCGCCAGCCTCGGCGGGCTCAAGCTGGCGCTCAACCTCGGCCGCGGCTTCGTCGGTGAGCGCGCCGTTCGGCGCCTGCGCGCCGCCATCATGGCCGATGTCCACGCCGCCTCCGGCCCGGAGCGGGGGATCGAGATCGCGATGGTGCTGGACGAGGCCGAGCCGGTCGGCACTTTCGTCGGGGTGTGCCTGTCGGAGCCGCTGCTGCAGGCCGGCGTGCTCGTCTCCACCCTCGCCTACTTGGCGTTCCTCCATCCGCTGATGGCGCTGGTGACGCTCGCGGTGTTCTCGCCCCAGCCCGTCTTCGTGCCGCTGATGCAGCGGGCGATCAACCGCCGCGTCGCCGCCCGGGTCGGCCTCCTGCGCCGGATCAGCGGCGGGCTGGTGGAGCGGCCGGCGGCGCTGCCGGGGCCGACGCCGGCGGAGCTAGACCGGCTGGGCGGCGTCTTCCGCCTGAACATGGGCATCTTCGGCTTCAAGTTCTCGATGAACTTCCTGATGAACCTGTCCTACCACCTCGGCGTCGCCGGCATCCTGGCGGTCGGCGGCTACGCCGTCGCGGCGGGCGAGGCGGAGATCGGCACCGTGGTCGCCTTCGTGTCGGGGCTCGCCCACATGAACGACCCCTGGGGCGACCTCGTCAGCTGGTTCCGGGACGTGAGCGTGACGCGCACGAAGTACGACCTGATCGTCCGGGCAACGTTGGGTCCGGTCGCCGGACAGGCGTGATCTGGATCAAGGGGCGTGGGCCCGGGCCCGGTTACGACGGATCGGCGCTGGAGACCCGACCATGCCCGCATCGTCCGCCCTGCCGATCCCGGCCGCGCCGTCCGCACAGACCCCCACTCTCCGGCTGGTGCGCGCGAACCCGGAGGCCGGGCGACCCGAAAAATCCTCCTCTCCCGGTGATCACCATGACTTGAGCGCGACCAGCGAGGCCATCGACGAAGCCGTGCACGCGGCCGTGGCGCGCGCGACCGGCGGCCTCTCCCCGGCCGCGCTCGCCGATGCCTGGGGCGACTGGGCCGTCCATCTCGCCTTCTCGCCCGGCAAGCAGGCCGAACTCGTCGCCAAGGCGGCACGCAAGAGCGAAAAACTGGCCGGGTTCCTGATGCGCAGCCTGCTGCAAGGTGGCCGCGCCGAGCCCTGCATCCGGCCCCTGCCGCAGGACCACCGCTTCGACGACCCGGCCTGGCAGGTCTGGCCGTTCAGCCTGATCGCGCAGAGTTTCCTGCTCACCCAGCAATGGTGGCACAACGCGACCACCGGCGTGCGCGGCGTGTCCCATGCCCACGAGGCGATGGTGGCGTTCACGGCGCGCCAGATGCTCGATGCGGTCGCCCCGTCGAACACGCCCCTCACCAATCCGGTCGTGCTCGCCGAAACCCTGTGCACCGGCGGTGAGAACTTGAGCCAGGGCAGCCTCAACCTGATCGAGGATGCGCTCGGGCTGCTCGCGGGCGAGCCGATGCCCGCAGGCCCCGAGGGCTTCAAGGTCGGGCGCGACGTCGCCGTCACGCCCGGACGGGTCATCCATCGCAACCGCCTGATCGAGCTGATCCGATACGACCCCGCCACCGAGGCGGTCCGGCCCGAGCCGATCCTGGTCGTGCCGGCCTGGATCAACAAGTACTACATCCTCGATCTCTCGCCGCAGAATTCCCTGGTCCGCTACCTCGTCGGCCAGGGCTTCACGGTGTTCATGATCTCCTGGCGCAATCCCGGCTTCGACGACCACGACCTGTCGTTCGACGATTACTGTCAGCTCGGCGTGATGGAGGCCCTCGATACCATCGGAGGGGTCCTAACGGGACGGCGGGTCCATCTTGCCGGCTACTGCCTCGGCGGCACGCTCGCCGCCATCGCGGCCGCCGCCATGGCCCGGGACGGCGACGGACGGCTGTCCTCCCTCACCCTGTTCGCCGGGCAGGTCGACTTCACCGAGGCGGGCGAGCTCACCCTGTTCGTCAACGAGAGTCAGGTCACCTTCCTGGAGAGCCTGATGCGCAGCACGGGCACCCTCGACGCCCGGCAGATGGCCGGGGCCTTCCGGCTCCTGCGCTCGAACGACCTGATCTGGTCGCGGATGGTGAACAGCTACCTGCTCGGGCGGCGCGAGGAGACGACCGCTCTCGCCGCCTGGAACGCCGATGCGACCCGGATGCCGGCGCGGATGCAATCGGAGTACCTGCGTCGTC
Source organism: Methylobacterium tarhaniae (assembly GCF_001043955.1). GTDB lineage: Bacteria > Pseudomonadota > Alphaproteobacteria > Rhizobiales > Beijerinckiaceae > Methylobacterium > Methylobacterium tarhaniae. The sequence goes on from NZ_LABZ01000127.1 coordinate 2,211, forward strand.
TCTTCCTCAACAACGACCTCGCGGAGGGCCGCTTTCGGGTCGGCGGGCAGCCGGTGGCGCTCGGCGACATTCGGGTTCCTGTCTTCGCGGTCGGCACGGAGCGCGACCACATCGCGCCTTGGCGCTCGGTGTTCAAGCTCACGCTGCTGACAGAGGCCGAGGTCACCTTCGTGCTGGCGAGCGGCGGGCACAATGCGGGCATCGTCGCAGCGCCAGAAGAGCCTGGCCGGCGCTACCGAGTGCACACCCGGACCGCGCGGGACCACTATCTCGATCCCGACGTCTGGACCGGCCTCGCCCGGGCCGCGGACGGGTCGTGGTGGCCGGAATGGACCGCCTGGCTCGCCGCCCGCTCCGGCGAACCGACCGCTCCTCCCCTACCGGACCCGACAGCCCTGATGCCGGCCGATCTAGGCCCGGCCCCTGGCACCTACGTCCTGGAGGCGTGAGGATGACTGAGGCCCCTGCCTTCATCGAGAACCGCACCTTCGCCGAGATCCGGGTCGGCGACACGGCGAGCCTCACCCGCACTCTGCGGGCGCAGGACATCAGCCTGTTCGCGGCGGCCTCCGGCGACGTGAACCCGGCCCATCTCGATCGCGACTACGCCGCCACCGACCGGTTCCACGGGGTGATCGCGCACGGGTTCTGGGGCGGCTCGCTGATCTCGGCGGTGCTCGGCACCGAGTTGCCGGGACCAGGCACGGTCTATCTCGCCCAATCGCTGCGCTTCCTGCGCCCGGTGCGGATCGGCGACGCGATCACCGCGCGGGTCACGGTCCGCGAGAAGCATGAGGATCGCGCGCGCCTCATTATGGACTGCGCCTGCCTCGATGCTGCCGGAGAGCCGGTCATCACTGGGCAGGCCGAGGTGCTGGCCCCGACCGAGAAGGTGCGCCGCCCCCGGGTACTCCTGCCGGAGATCCATCTGCACGAGCGCGGCGCCGCCTGGCGAAAGCTGGTCGAGGCGGCCAGTGTCCTGACGCCGATCCGCACGGCGGTGGTTCACCCCTGCGACGCGCTATCCCTCTCCGGCGCACTCGCCGCCGCCCGCGCCGGCCTGATCGTGCCGGTGCTGATCGGACCGCAGGCGAAGATCGTCGCGGCGGCGATGGCCGCAGGCGAGTCCCTCGACGGCGTCGCCATCGTCGACGCCCCCCATAGCCACGCCGCGGCCGAGCAGGCGGTGACGCTTGCCCGAATGGGTGCGGTGGCGGCCCTGATGAAGGGCGCGCTCCATACCGACGAGATCCTGTCGGCCGCGCTTGCCAAGGCGACGGGCCTGCGCACGGAACGGCGGATGAGCCACGTCTACGCCCTCGACGTGCCGCATTACCGCAAGCCCCTGTTTCTCACCGACGCGGCGGTGAACATCGCGCCGACGCTGGAGGAGAAGCGCGACATCGTCCAGAACGCCATCGACCTCTGCCGGACGCTCGGGATCGCCGAGCCGAAGGCGGCGATCCTCTCGGCGGTCGAGACGGTGGCGACGAAGCTCGGTTCCACCCTCGACGCGGCCGCCCTGTGCAAGATGGCCGAGCGCGGCCAGATCACCGGCGGCCGCATCGACGGCCCGCTCGCCTTCGACACCGCGGTCTCGCGAGAGGCCGCGCGAGCCAAGGGGCTTCTTGATAAGGGGCTCGGCGGAGCGGTGGCGGGGGATGCCGACATCCTGGTCGCACCAGACCTCGTCTCCAGCAACATGCTGGCCAAGCAGCTGATCCATCTCGCCGGCGCGGAAGCCGCCGGCCTCATCCTCGGGGCACGCGTCCCGATCGTCCTGACGAGCCGGGCCGACGGTGCCGAGATCCGCGCCGCCTCCTGCGCCCTCGCCCAGCTCTTCGTGCATGGAGACAGTACAGCCTCACCGGGTGCGGCTCCGTGTCCGGATACCCAGCCGACGGAGGCTGCCGCATGACCGACGCGAGCGCGACCGACGCGATCCTGGCGATCAACGCGGGCTCATCGAGCCTGAAATTCGCCCTCTACGAAGCGGAGTCGCTCGCTCTCCTGTGCCGCGGCGGGGTGTCAGGTCTCGGCGCCGCCGCCCGGCTCGAGATCTCAGGCCCCCTGGCGCTCACCGGCGCACCGCCGGACTGCGACCATGCCGGCGCCGTCGCCTGGCTCCTCGACGCGCTCCGGCGCGTGCCGGGCCTCGCCGTGCGGGCGGCGGGGCACCGGGTCGTGCATGGCGGACGGGACTTCTCGGCGCCGGTGCGGATCGACGACGCGGTTCTCGCCCGCCTCGACCGGCTGGTGCCGCTCGCCCCGGCGCACCAGCCCCTCAATCTCGCGGGACTCCGGGCGGTGGCGGAGGTCTGGCCCGGCCTGCCCCAGATCGCCTGCTTCGATACCGCCTTCCACCGCGGCCAGCCGCGCCTCGCCCAGCTCTTCCCGATCCCGCGGGCGCTCTCGGACGAGGGGCTTCTGCGCTACGGCTTCCACGGCCTGTCCTACGAGCATATCGCCACGGTCCTGCCCGAGGTGGCGGGGCCGCGGGCGGAGGGCCGGGTGATCGTCGCGCATCTCGGTCACGGCGCCAGCCTCTGCGCCCTGCGCAACCGGCGTAGCATCGCCTCGACGATGGGCCTGACGGCCCTCGACGGGTTGATGATGGGCACCCGCTCGGGTTCGGTCGATCCCGGCCTCGTGCTCCACCTGATCGGCGAGCGGGGCCTGTCGCCCGGCGCCGTGGCGGATCTTCTCAACGCTCGCTCGGGGCTGCTCGGGGTCTCGGGGATCAGCGACGACATGCGGGTGCTGCAGGACTCCGACGATCCGCGGGCGGCGGAGGCCCTGGACCTCTTTGCCTACCGGGCGGTGCGGGAGGCCGGCTCCCTGGTGGCCGCGCTCGGCGGGCTCGACGCCCTGGTGTTCACCGCGGGCATCGGCGAGAACGCGCCGCGGATGCGGGCGACGATCGCGTCCAATCTCGCAGCGTTCGGCGTCGCGCTCGATCCGGCCCGCAACGCGGGCGGCGAGCGGTGCATCAGCAGGGCCGGATCGCGGGTCGCGGTCTACGTCGTGCCGGCGAACGAAGAGTTGCCAATCGCCCGGGCCGTGGTGCACTGCTTCGCCGAGGCCACCAGCCGGGGCTGAGGCCAGGATCGTCCCGATCGGCCTGGATTCGAACATGCTCGGCCTGGGTATCACGGGCCACCGCCGATATCCGGCGGATGCGCAATGGCAGACCCTCGCGTGATGATGCGGCGATCGTTGTGGAGCGGCTTGCGCGTCGAACCCTGATTGCGTCCCGCCTCTCCGGCATCCACGTTCAATGCGTCGTGCCCGTGAAATACGTGATGCGCCGGTAGTCCAACCAAAGCTCGAAGGCTTTCCCTCCGGCTATCATCTTGCTCATAATGATCGCCTCTTCGTCACTCTCCGCAAATATCGTTTGCATATCGAGCAGATTGCCGGCTTTGCTGAGAATGACGAGCGTGTAGCGCAGCTTCGGCGACGGAACGTCCGGTGTGAACGGGTCGCTTCCGGCAGGTGGCATCTATGCACCTTGCAGACGACGGCTCGCCCGCCCCAGGCATGATCATTTGATCGTCGATGCAGAGAATTGTCTTTGAATTTATACAAGCATTGATCAGGATCAATTCAAAATCGAGACGAGAATAAAGTTCCTCTCCATCTCGCATAGGCGGAGGCTTGCGACGTCCACCGGCTCCGGCTGATCGAGCGACAGGCCGGTCGGGCCTCGTCTATGCCGATGCGCGGATCGCGCTCGTCGCGGGTCTCCCCTCTCCGGCCGTGCCGTCCGCGGTTCCGACCCCCAGCGCCTCCCACGCCAGCGCCTCCGGCGCGAGCCCCGCATCGAGCCGGTGCCAGGTGATCGTCCCGCAATCCCGCCGCGCCTGGACGGCCAGGACGGCGGGCGTGGCATCGGACGGGTCGCCCCGCCGGGCGACCACACGCTCGGTGAGGGTGGCGAGCGGTGCCTCCAGCCAGAATCCCTCGAACGTCACGCCGCACGCGGCCGCGAGGCGCTCGACGGCCTCCCGCTCGGCCGGGCGGGCGAACACCGCGTCGAGCAGCACGGACGCTCCGCTCGCCAGGACCTGGGTGGCTTCGTCCCGCATCGCCGCGTAGACCCGCTCCGAGACGGCGGCCGCGTAGGCGCCTGGCGGCAGGCGCGTCAGGGGAAAAACCCCGTGCAGGCGCTTGCGCGTACGGTCGCTGCCGACGATCCGGGCGCCCGGGCTCGCGCCGATCCGGTGCGCCAGGGCGGCCGCCAGCGTCGACTTGCCGGACCCGCTCAGGCCCCCGATCGCCACCAGGCAGGCAGGCCGCTCGACGAGCAGGTCGTGCGCGATGGCGAGGTAGGCCTGCGCCTCGGCGCGGAACGCCGGCTCGGCGGTGCCGGTGGACCGGCTCGCCGTGATTTGGCTGGCCGTCACATGGGCACGGATCACGGCCCGGAGAGCCATCAGGAACGGCATCAGCCCGGCATCGGGTGCCTCGCCGGTCTCGTCGAGGTAGCGGTTGAACAGCAGGTTCGCGAGATCGGGCCGGCCGCGGTGCCACAGGTCCATCAGCACGAAGGCGAGGTCGTAGAGAACGTCGATCGTCGCCAGGCGCTCGTCGAATTCGAGGGCATCGAACGGCGTCGGGACGCCCTCGAACAGGCAGATGTTGCGCAAGTTCAGATCGCCGTGGCAGCGCCGGACCCTCCCCTCCCGGCGCCGCGCGTCGAGCCGGTCGGCGTGGCGGGCGAGCCGTGCCCGGAACGTGTCCGTCAGCGCGTCCACCTCCCGGTCGCGGACAAGGCCGCATGCTCGCAGGCTGCGGTCGTTGAGGGCGACGAGGTCGGCCATCGCCGCCGGTCCGCCTTCCCGGCGGCTCACCGGCGCCCGGGCATGGAATGCCGCGAGACACCGGGCGAGTTCGGCCATCAGCGCCGGTGTGAGGCGCCCGTCGCGGACCATGCAGTCAAACAGGTTCTCGGCGGGGAAGCGCCGCATCTCCACTACGGCATCGAGGAGGGGACCGTCCCCATCGAGGACGAGGCCGCCCTCCGGCGTGCGGGTGATCCGGTGCACGCCGCGATAAAGGCCGGGCGCCATGCGACGGTTGATGGCGAGTTCGGCCGCGCAGGCGGCGAGCCGGCGCTCGGGGGTCGAGAAGTCGAGATAGGGCAGGCGCACCGCCCGCTTGAGCTTCAGCACCCGGTTGCCGCTCAGCAGGATCGTTGAGACGTGGGTATCGATCCGCTCGACAGGCCCCTCCCCGGCCACGAGCTGGACCAGGAAGGCACGGGTCTCGGAATCGGGCTCGCCGGGAGGCTCAATCACGTTGCAGGTGTGCGTGCTCACCGCCGCCATCCCTCCGTATCCGCTCGGAACGGGCGGCCCTGCGGCGTCGCGAGCGGCCGGTGCCGCTCGCCCGTCTCTCGGGACGCCATAGCCCCCGTCTTCATGGCCCGAGTTTTCATGGCCCAAGGCTTCACCGCCTCGGCCGCCGCGAGGTAGAGAACCGTGATCCCCGCGACGGCGATCAGGATCGCGGGCGCCGGCGCCGCGAAGCCGAGCCAGCCACCGAGGGGTGTGAACGGCAGCGCCAGCGCCACCGCCAGCGCCGCCAGCGAGGAGATTGCGAGCGCGGGGCCCGGCCGGTCGCGCCACGGTCGCGCCGCCGTGCGGATGACAACGATCACCAGGATCTGCGTCGCCATCGATTCCAGGAACCAGGCGGTGCGGAAGACCTCCGGCCCCGCCCCGAACCCGAGGAGCAGCACGCCGAAGGTGAGGAGATCGAACACCGAGGAGAGCGGCCCCATCACGGCGGCAAAGCGCAGAAGCGCCTGTCGGTCCCAGGCCTGAGGATGCGCGATCGCCTCCGGCCGCACGCGGTCGAACGGGATCCCCAGCTCCGAGAGATCGTAGAGCAGGTTGTTGAGCAGGATTTGCATCGGCAGCATCGGGAGGAACGGCAGCACCGCGGCCGCGAGCGCCATCGACAGCATGTTGCCGAAATTCGAGCTCGCCCCCATGCGGATGTACTTGAGGATGTTGGCCGAGGTCCGTCGCCCCTCGGCGACGCCAGCTGCCGCGACCGCGAGGTCCGGGGCGAGGAGGATCATGTCGGCGGCCGCCTGCGCGACACCACTCGCGCCGGCCACCGACAGGCTCACGTCGGCGTGCCGCAGGCCGGGGCATCGTTGATCCCGTCGCCCAGGAACCCAACCACCTCGCCGCCCCCCTGGAGCGCCTTGACGACGCGGACCTTCTGGTCGGGGCTGAGCCGCCCATAGGCGTCGACCCGCCGGACCTGCGCGGCCAGCGCCTCGTCGTTCATGGCGGCGACCTCCGGCCCCGTCAGGACCTCACCGCGCTCGAGCCCGACGAGCCCGGCGAGGTGCCGCACCACGACTGGATCGTCGCCCGACAGGATCTTGACCCGTACGCCCGCATCCGTGAGCGCGGCGAGCGCCGCCGCCGCGCCGGGCTTGGGTGGGTCGGCAAAGGCGCAGAGCCCCTCGAAGACGAGATCCGCCTCGCGGGCCTCGGCCGATCCCAGGGCCGGCCGCGACGCCACGGCGATGCCGCGAAAGCCCTCCCCGGCGAGAGCCCGGACATGCGCCAGGGCCGCCTCGCGCTCCGAGGCACCCAGGCTGGAGGCTTCCGTCCCGTTCCGAAAGGCGGTACAGCGGGCCAAGACGGCCTCGGGCGCGCCCTTGATGATCAGCGTCAGCCCCTCCGGCCCGTCCGTCAGGACCGAGCCGGTGCGCTGGGCATAGTCGAAGGGACGCTGGCGGACGAGCCGCCAGCCCATCGCCGCCTCGGGACTTGCCCCCACCAAGGCCGCGTCGAGCGGTCCCCTGTCGCCGCCGAGCGCCGCCGCCACGGCGCCGAGGCGGGCCGGCCGCGGCGTGGCGACGCCCGCCGGGTCGAGGCTCCGCGCGAGGGTGATCTCCGCCGAGGTCAGGGTACCGGTCTTGTCGGTGCACAAGACCGTCATCTCGCCGAGATCGTGAATGGCGGCGAGGCGCTTCACGATGACCTTGCGGCGCGCCATCCTGAGGGCCCCCCGGGCGAGGGTCACGGTGGTGATCATAGGCAGCAACTCGGGGGTAAGACCGACCGCCAGCGCCACCGCGAAGAGCAGGGACTCGACGACCGGGCGCCCGAACGCCACCCGCACGACGAGGATACCGAGGACCAGAACGAGGGTCAGGCGGGCGATCAGGAGGCCGAGGTCGCGCAAATCGCGCTGGAACGGCGACGGCCCTGCCTCCTCCGCCAGCGACGCGGCCGCCGCGCCGAACACTGTGTCGCGACCAGTGGCGGCCACTAGGGCGATCGCCTCGCCGCTTTGCGCCACGGCACCGCGAAACAGAGCGTTCGTCGCCTCGGCCGGGCTCGTCGACGCGCCGAGGCCGGGGCGCTTCTCGACCGGGTAGGGCTCGCCGGTGAGCGCGGCCTCCGCCGCGGCAAAGCCGACGCTCGCGAGCACCAGGGCGTCGGCCGGCACGAGGTCGCCCGCCCGCACCCGGATCACGTCGCCGGGGACGAGGTCCTCGACGGGAACGACCCGGAAGGCGCCGTCGCGCCGGGCCTCCGCCTTGAGCGCCACGCTTTGGCGCAGGGCTTCCGCCGCGCGCAGGGCCTGGCCTTCCTGGATCGTGTCGAGGCCGATCGAGAGCGTCAGGATCGCGATGATGACCGCCCCGCCGGCCCAGTCGCCGGTGAGGATCGTGACGAGGCCGGCGGCGATCAGGATGAGGGCCAGGGGCTCGCTCGACCGGCGCAGGACCGCCCGCGCCGCGCCGTCGACCCGAGCCGTCGCGTCACGGTTCGGCCCATGGCGGGCGAGGCGACGCTCCGCCTCCGAGGCGGTCAGGCCGTCCGGCCCGCAGGCGAGGCGTGCGCGCAAAGCCTCCGGCGCAAGGGTCCAGAACACCGGCCCGTGATCATGTAAGGATGAGGGGCAGTGCGCTGCGGGAGAACGGCACTCGGAGATGACCGGCGCAGTCTTCCGCTCTCGTCGTGGTGATTGCAGGTCGTCCACCATCGCCGGCTCCCCCCGGCCCTCCGTGGCCGGCGCGGGCAGAGTGCAGTTGTCCCGGCGCCGCGCCTTGATCCGCCTCAAGGGGGGACCGGTTGCGGGGTCAATGCGCCATCAGCAGCGGGACCGGGCAGGCGCGCAGCATCTCCTGCGTCACCCCGCCGAGCACCGTCTCGCGCAGGAGCGAGTGGACGAAGGCGCCCATCACGATCATGTCGGCCTCCATCGCCGCCGCGTGGCGGCGCAGGGCACCGGCGACGTCCCCGTCCCGGGCCGGCAGGTCGGTGACGGTCACGGCGACGCCGTGATGCGCGAGGCCCGGCGCCACCTCGGCCCCCGGGACCGCGTGCGAAAGATCCTTCTCGCCGGTCACCACGACGATCTCGACTCGCTCGGCCTGCCGGAGGAACGGCAGGGCTTCGTGCAGGGCGCGGGCCGCCTGGGCGCTGCCGTCCCAGGCGACGAGGATGCGGCGTGTCGCGACCGTCCCGCAGCCCGGCGGGACGACGATCAGCGGGCGGCCGCTCTCAAAAAGCAGGGTCTCGATCAGGCCGCGATCTCCCGTCAGCATCCGCGGCTCGGCGTCGATCACCGCGAGGTCGTGCAGCCGGGCTTGGCCGGAGAAGCGCGCGAGCAGGCGGTCGTAGGACAGGTGCTCGGCCTGCGCCGTGCACAGGATGCCAGCGGCCTCCGCGTCGCCCCGGGCCTGTTCGGCCGCCTCCTCGGCCAGCTCCCGCAGCCGCCGGTTCTCGGCGGCGACGACCATGCCGACGAAGCGGCTGATCCAGGCATGCGGCAGGACCAGCCGGACCGAGACCGCCTGGACGGTCACCCGGGCCTGCGCGCGCTCCGCCAGGGACAGGCCGTAGGCAAGCGCGCTCGACGGGGTCTCGTCGCCCAGGCGCTCGGTCAGGGCGATCAGGATGGTGCGCAGGTTCTCGATCATGGCCGCCCCGCTCGTGTCCGACACAGGGGGAATGTGGCAGCCGGCCCCATGGGCACGTTGCGCTGGATCAACGACGCTCCGGCCGATCGGTCGTCGGGTTGGGTCGGGTGCGACGGATCGCGGCCGGATGAGGGAGGGGCCGGTGGGCGAGCCGACGATGATGGTCCGGATACCATCGGGCCAAATCGGGTCCGGCGACGGTGCGGACGCGGCGGATCGCGAGACTGGGCGCGAGATCGAGCGCCTGCCCCCCGGCGCGGTGGCGGCCGCCCTCGGCGTCGATGCCGTCTCCGGCTTGAGCCGGGACGAGGCGCGCGCCCGGGCCGGGCTCTGGGGCCCGAACGCGCTACGGGTCCGGCCGCCCGTCCTGGCCTGGCGCCGGCTGCTGGCGCAGTTCGCCGACCCGCTGGTCCTGCTGCTCGTCGCCGCGGCGGCCATCTCGGCCGGGTTGTGGCTCCGGGAGGCGGTGGCGGACGGGAGTGCCGGCCCGCCTTTCGAAGCCCTCGCCATCCTGGCCATCGTGGTTCTCAACGCCGCGATGGGCTTCATCCAGGAGGCGCGGGCCGAGCGGGCCGTCGCGGCCCTGCGGCGGATGTCGGCCGCGCGGGCGCGGGTCGTCCGCGACGGCATCCGCCGGGAGATCCCGGCGACGGAGCTGGTGCCGGGCGACGTGATCCGAATCGAGGAGGGCGACGCGATTCCCGCCGATGCGCGGTTGATCGAAGCGAGCGCCCTGCGGGCTGGCGAGGCCACCCTGACGGGTGAGAGCGTTCCGGTCGCGAAGGATGCCGCCCTCCTCGCCGGCGAGGCGAGCCTGGGCAGCCGGCGCAACATGGTGTTCAGCGGCACCGCCATCGTCAGCGGGCGGGGCGTCGGCATCGTGACGGCGACCGGGATGCGGACCGAGCTCGGCCGCATCGCCGGGATGCTGGAGGAGACTCCGGAGGAGACCACGCCGCTCCAGGCCGCGCTCGCCCGGCTCGGCCGGCGCCTCGGCCTCGCGGTCCTGGTCATCGCCGCGGCGCTGGCGGCGACCATCGTCCTCGTCGAGGAGATTTGCACCCTCCCGGCCCTCCTCGACACTCTGATCGTCGCGGTGGCGCTCGCCGTCGCGGCGGTGCCGGAGGGATTGCCGGCGATCGTCACCGCGGCGCTGTCGCTGGGCGTGCTGCGCATGGCCCGCCGGCACGCGATCGTGCGCCGGCTCGCCGCCGTCGAGACGCTGGGCTCGGCCGACGTGATCGCCTCCGATAAGACCGGCACCCTCACCCGCAATGCGATGACGGTCCGAGTCGTCGTGACGGCGAGCGGCCGCTGCCTGCTCGACGGCGCGTTGAACGGGCAGGACCACGACATACGACTCAGCGGCGAGGCGGAGGCGGCGCTCCTCGCGGGCGCGCTCGCCAACGACGCCGCCCTGCAGGAGCACGAGGACCACCCGATCATCCACGGCGACCCAACCGAGGGCGCCCTGCTCATCGCCGCCCGGACCACCGGTCTCGACGCCGCGCTCGGCCGCTTCGTCCGCCTCGACGAGATCCCGTTCTCGTCCGAGCGTCGGCGGATGAGCGCCGTCTGCCGCGAGGCGGGCCGGGATGGGCTGCTCGTCGCCCTGAAGGGCGCACCCGACGTCGTCCTGGCGCGCTGCACGCGCGAGCGCGTCGGCGATCAGGAACGCCCGCTCACGCCGGAGCGCCGCGAGGCGATCGTCGCGGCGAATGCGGGCCTCGCCGGGAGCGGCCTGCGGATGCTGGGCGTCGCCCACCGGCGGATGCCGGAGGGGAGCCGCATCGCTCCGGAGGACGGCGTCGAGCAGGACCTCGTCTTCCTCGGCCTGATCGGCATGCGCGATCCGCCCCGCTCGGAGGCGCGCGAGGCGGTGGCCCGCGCCAGGGCCGCCGGTATCCGGTCCGTCATGATCACGGGCGATCATCCGAACACCGCCGCGGCGGTCGCGGCCGAACTCGGCATCGCCGCCGACGGCGCCGTCCTCACAGGGGACCGGATCGACGCGCTGGCGCCGGAGGAGCTGGACGAGGCCGTGCGCCGCGTCTCGGTCTTTGCCCGCGTCGCGCCCGCGCACAAGCTGCGGATCGTGCGGGGGCTCCAGCGCAACGGCCTTGTCGTCGCGATGACCGGCGACGGCGTGAACGATGCGCCCGCCCTGAAGGCCGCGGAGATCGGCATCGCCATGGGCGTGACCGGTACGGACGTGTCCCGCGAGGCGGCCGACATCGTGCTTTCCGACGACAACTTCGCCACCATCGTGGCGGCGGTCGAGGAAGGCCGGGCGATCTTTTCCAACATCCGCAAGGTGCTGCGCTACCTGCTGTCGTCGAATCTCGGCGAGGTCATGGTGATGGCCCTCGGCATCGTGCTGGCCCCAGTGCTTGGGCTGGCGCCGAGCCCCGGCGAGGTGGTGCTGCCGCTCCTCGCGACCCAGATCCTGTGGATCAACTTCGTCACCGACGGCGCGCCGGCGCTTGCCCTCGCGGTCGATCCGGCGGATCCGGCCGCGATGGCCCAAGCTCCGCGCCCACGGGGCGAGGGCGTGCTGACCGGCGCGATGGGATGGAGCATCGCCTTCGTCGGCCTCGTGACTGCGTCCTGCAGCCTGTTCGTGCTCGATTCCTGCCTGCCCGGCGGGCTCGTGGAGGGCACCGGCAGTCCGGCCTACGCCCGGACGATGACCTTCACGACCCTCGTCCTGTGCCAGCTCTTCAACGTCCTCAACGCCCGTTCCGGAGAGGTGAGCGCGCGCGACGGGCTGTTTCGGAACCGCTGGCTCTGGGCCGCGATCGGCGTGTCGCTCCTGCTCCAGGCCGCCGTCGTGTACACGCCCATTCTTCAGCAAGGCTTCATGACGGTGAGCCTGAGCCTCGGCGACTGGCTGTTCTGTGCCGGCGTCGCGAGCATCGTGCTGATCCTCGAGGAGCTGCGAAAGGCGGTCGTCCGCACGTGGCGGGCCGCCGCTGCTGCAGCTTGAGCGACGAGAAGGCGGCGGGCCGGCCGTCCTCCAGCCTCGAGACCGGCCTGCCGGTGACGCCGGCCGCCACGGTCGAGAAGTACGGCCGAGAAGCGCGGTCCCGCTTTTGCGGCGGCTCGACATCACCAAGCCAGCAGGCCGCCGCCGGCGCGGACCGCGTTGATCCAGATCATCCGCGTCCGGGCCAGGACCGGTATCCTCGGACCTCGACGCCGCTAAGCAGAGCTGCACGGGTAAGCAGAGCTGCTCGGAGCAACTATGCTTAGCTTTTTCTTTTTGCATCATTTTTGCCGCCAAACCGGTGACCACTTCGGCACCAGTCGAATGAGACCGACGAGATGATGCTTAGCCGAGCGGCGGCCGACGCCGGATGGAGCCATCCGATGCACCGATCCCACCACGAACCCCGCTGGCCTCCCCGGACGGACGAGATCCTCCTCGCCGCCGTTCAGCACGCGGCCGGCACCGCGCTGCTCGTCGCCGCGTGGGTCCTGATCATCACCGAGAATGCCGCTGCGGCGGCCTGCGCTCTACCGCCGGGCCTGATGATCCTCTTGCTATCGGGGCTCGACCCGGCCCGCATGCGCCCAGCGGTCGAGCGGGAGGTCGTGATCCTGGGTGTCGGCACGGCCATGGCGCCCTGGCTCTTCGGCTTCGCGGCCCGTGACACTGCGACCTGGCTGCACGTCGTCCTCGGGGCGATGGCAGCGGGATCCGCCGCGGCACGTCTTCGATTCGCGAGGGCACCATGAGCACCCGCCCATCTGCCGCCCTCCGGGCGACCCTTCTCGCCGCCTTGCTCACCGGTGCTGCCGTTCAGGCCGCGTCTGCCACCGATGCCGCCCGCGGCCGGGCCCTCGCCGTACAGCTCTGCAGCCGGTGCCACGTGGTCGGTCGCGAGCAGGAGGCGGGCGGGTTCATCGGCCCCCCCCTTCGTCGGCATCGCCAACATGCCCTCAACGACGGGGCTCGCCCTCAGCGTCTTCCTGCAGAGCCATCACCAGCGGATGCCGAGCCTGCGGCTGGAGCGGGACGAGCGCGACGCCATCATCGACTACATCCTCAGCCTCAAGGCGGGCCAGCGGGCGACGCGCTGAGGCTACGCTCCGGCGCCGCCGTCTCGTCGCGCACGGCCGCGAGCGCGGCGGCGAACCGCTCGCGCAGGACGGCGCGGCGCAGCTTGCGCGTCGGCGTGACTAGGCCGTCCTCAATGGTCCATGGCTCCGGAAGAAGGCGCAAGGCTTGCACGCGCACCGCACGCGGATGGTCGCCGAGCGCCCGGGCGATCCGGACGAGGGCGGCCCGCCGGACCTCCGGGCGCTTGAGGAGGCCGGTTGCGGACGGATCGAGGCCGAGGCCGCGCGCGAGATGCGCGAGTTCCACCGGATCGACCACCGCCAGGGCCGACAGGCGCGGCTGGCCGTCCCCCACCACCATCGCCTGCCGGAAGAGTGGATCGCGCGTGATCGCCCCCTCGACGATCTCGGGCGAGACCTTCTCGCCGTTCGACAGGACGATGAGTTCCTCGATCCGGCCAGTGACGACTAGGCACCCGTCCCGCAGCTCGCCGAGGTCGCCGGTGCGGAGCCAAGCGTCATGCAGAACCTCGGCGGTGAGGACCGGCTGGCGCCAGTAGCCGCGCAGCACGCCGGGCAAGCGCACCAGGATCTCGCCATCCTCGCCGAAGCGGATCTCCATCCCCCTCAAGGGCAACCCAAGTCGGGTCGCCGGCGACGCGAGGTGCACTCAACATGAGTTCTCTGCACTCACGGTTGTTCAGAAATCTGTGACAGTGTCCTGGCGGCTTTCGTGACCGTGTCATACCATCCTGGCATGACGATCTCGATCCCGACCGACTTGGAATACCTCCCCGTCCACCGCTACGCCCGGTCGCCCCGGCAGCAGACCGCCTTCGAGCGCCGGGAAGCCGCCCGGCGGAAGGCGGAGCAGCGGGAGCGCCAGCGCGAAGCCGGCGTCCCGGACCCGACTTCGATTGAGAGGGCGATCGTCGACGCTCTGCGGCTCTACCTGATGAAGCACCCCCCCTCGATCGATCCCGTCGAACTCCTCCGCTACGCCCGGGACCTGGCGATGTCCCGCTCGTATGCCGCCCACGAGGCGAACCCATCAAAGCCGAAATTCGAGCGCGCCGCGGTCGTCGAGGCAATCCGGAAGCGCGTTCTGACGCCCCCGAAATCGTCGCGTACGGCACCCTGAGAGCCGCGTTGCAGAGTTTAATTTCCTCGTTTCGTTCCCTAGGAGTAACGGGGGGAATGGATCGCCCATCGCGAAAGTCGACTTCCCGCTGTCACGCATTAGCCGCCGGCTAGGGATTAATGCTGAAACGCGAATTTGAGGACTTGCCGAGGCGGGTCGGCCAGGCACATCTAGGGGGGCACACGAGATCCCCGGAGGCCCCCATGCAGAACCACGCAGCCCACCTGAGCATGGACGTCGCGGCCCGGGGCATGACGATCTTCAACGGCCTGCAGCTGTCGATCGCCTACTATCGGGAAGCCGAGGCCCGCCGCCGTCGGGACGGGATCTGCGCGGTCGCGGATCTGGAGATGCGCCTGACCGAGAGCCGTCAGATCGAGGCCGAGGCGATCGACGCAGCCACGGCCATCTCCCATGAGAACGATCGCTTGCGCCGAGAGTTGGCCGCGGCCCGGGCTGAGATCGCCAGCCTGGAGCATGAGGCCCTGAGCTACGCCCGGATGGCCGGCCTCGTCTAAAGGGTCGCCAAATGAAAAGGGCCGCCGGGGGGATCCGGCGGCCCTTCGTGTTTCGGGGGGCGGTGCCTTAGCGGACGTAGGCGGCGCCGAGGTCAGTGTCTTCCAAGTCCTCGAAAGGTCGCCTGACCGGGCGGGCTTCCGGCTCGGCAGGGGCCGGCGCGGTGCCGGCGGCGATCGCGGCCTTCTCCACCCGGAAGGCGGCGCGGGCCGCAGCCAGGCCGGCCTTCACGTCAGCCGATTTCGGGCACGGGGGGACGCCGGGGAGGAGGTCGCCCGGGCCGCGGGCGGTCATGTGCCGCTCGATCGAAGCAGGATCCGCGATCGCCACGCGCCTGCGAGCAACCGGCTCCAGGCTCTCCAGCCACTGCATCGTCTCGGGTGGGAGGGGCCGCTGCGCGTGTAGCGCCGTGACGCGCATCACCCCGTCCTCGCGGAGGCCGGCTCCGGCGTACTGGCGCACAAGGGCCGGCATGGAGAGATCCTCCAGCCGGCGGGCGGCGGGCTGCGGCGAATAGGCCGGGGCGTCGTTGCGCGTGCGGGCGGTGTCGGCCGCTGCGACCTGGGCGGCCAGCTGCGCGGGGGTGGCCGGCCGCTGCGGGAGGACGGCGCCGAGGAACCGGCCAACGAAGCCGGCCGTGCCGAGGACGGTGCCGCTGGCTGTCCTGGCCAGCGCCATGCCGGGCTTGCCGACCGTGAGATCCAGCGCCTTGCCGACGCCCTCGTTGACCGCGCGGGCTCCGCGCCATACGGAGCGGGCATCCCCGGCAAGCAGCTCGCCCACCTCGCCTGCGATCCCGAACAGCTTGCGCACGAAGCGCAGGATCGCCTGCGCCAGGGCCAGCAGGAATTCCGCCAGCTTCCTGGCGGCCTTCATCCTCTCGAAAATCTTCGCCAACATCCGCCCCCGTTCGTGTGTGGGGGCCGGGTCTCGCCCGGCCTTGCTCGAATTCAAGACCCCGCCTTTGCAAGCTGCAAAGACGTCTAGAGAGCGAGCTCGGGTTCGAAGGTCTTTTCGGCCTCCCCGAAGAGCGCGAGACGCTGCGAATCGGTCAGCTGTTTTCTGTTCACATGACCTCGACCGTCTTCTTTCGCCACCACGACGACTGCTGGAATGCGTTCGCGATGAAGGGCGCGGCTCCAGCCGTCGTCGAGGTCCCGGCTTGGCCAGGGGCGCGATCCGGCGTTGACGAAGCGGTCGTTCGTCTCACGCGCACGCGCCTCGGCTACACGTCAGGGCACCACATTCACACCCGCTCCTACGGCAGCGGGGGCGGCGGTTTCCATCGCCCCGACGCCGACGCCGACGCCGAGGGGTGGTTCCTCTGGACGACGCGCCAAGCGGCGATCCAGGCTGGGGGATGCGAGCTCTGACAGGACTGCAAGGACGAGGCGTTCGCCGATCACGTGCGAGGCTTCTTCGCCATGCGGGGCGTCGACGTCATGCAGATGCCCGGCGATGAGTGGAAGCGCCGGCTCGTGTCGCGTACCGAAGTCTGCAGCCTGGTGGAGGCGGGTCCCTCGCCCGAGCACCGGGCCATCGACGGGCCCGGCCCGACATCGGACGTGCTCGCCTACGAGCGGGAAGTCGGGCTCACCGACGTCAATTACGTCCCCGACGCCCCTGCGCGGAAAGAAGCGCGGGCCAACTTCACGCCCGAGGTGCCAGGCGTGGAGCAGGTCCTGCTGGCTCACTACGAGGGAGTGATCGACCCGCCGAGTCCCCGCACGCTCAATCGTCGGCAGCTGAAGCGCGAGCGGGATGCGGCGAGGGCTAGACCTCCTCGCCGACCCGCACGTCAGGCCGCCTCGGCCAGGGCCGCCACCACCGCCGGCGTGCCGGCCCGCACCGCATCGACGGCCATGGCTTCGAGGATCTCCGACAGCCGCGCAGGCCGCCAGTCCCAGCAGTCGACCCCCACGTCCAAGGATCGCCCGCAGCCGGGCAAGCCCCCGTGGGAGTGGCCATACAAGTGCAGGACGCCGTTATGCAGCCCGTTCCAAGTCCTTTGGGCGTAATGATCCAATACTAACCGCCGCCCCTCGACTACGGGCTCGGCGCGCTCGTGTTGGCTATACCACGACAACGAGGTCGTCCGGCCGGCGTCGTGGTTGCCCCGGACCAGGTGCTTGCGGCCGTTCAGCCGGGCGAAGACGGCCCGGCAGTGGGCGGCCGACGCGGCGTAGGCGAAGTCCCCCAAGTGCCAGACCTCGTCGTCGGGCCTCACGCGATTATTCCAGGCGGCGATCAGCGTCTCGTCGTGCTCCTCGATGGAGGCAAACGGCCTCGGCTTCTGCATCCTCGCGCTCAGGATGCCCGAGTGCCCGAAATGGCTGTCGCTGGTGAAGTAGGTGCGCATCGGGGCAGGCCCCCTCGAACTGGAGAACGCGGTCGCGCGGGGATCCCGGCGGCGGGTGGCTGGCCTCATGCCAGACAGCGTTTCCGTTTGAGAAGGATGGGCATGAAGGCGGCTGCTCCCGATGAGGGCGCAGGATCCGCGATCCGGAGCGAGCCGGCAAGATCCGAATGGGGACTTGGTTAGGGTTTCCCTGGCCGGCGGATACAACGGGTCGGAGGACCATATGTTGTATCCCCGTTGTATCCCGCCCGTTCGGGGGTAGCGCGAGGTGGTTGAGGAACCCCCTGCAAGCGCTTGTCAGGGTTAAGAAAAGGGAGTGGAGCGGGCGATCGGGATCGAACCGACGACATTCAGCTTGGGAAGCTGACGTTCTACCACTGAACTACGCCCGCGGTGGCCATCGTCATACGGGCTCGCCTCGGCGCTGTCCACCCCGAAATGCCGCGCTGGCGAGGGGTGGTATCGGCGCTCCGGGATCAGCGTTCCATGCGCCCGGATTGCGGCGCGTTGGGATCGCCCCCGCCGGCGCCGAACAGCTTGCGCAGGAAGCCCGGGGCGATCGCGGAGAGCGGGTTGACGCTGATGTTGGGGGCGCTCATTGCGCCGGCGACCCGGAAATTGATTCCGAACAGGCCCTCGTTGTGTCCGCCGCCGAGGAGCGGGCCGAAGATCGGCACCTGGGACACCACGTTGTTGAGTCCGTAGAGCGGCACGAAGGTGCCGGAGATGTCGGTGCGGTCCTTGCCCGTGTCGATCCAGCCGCCCAGCGTGAAGCCCATCGCCGGGCCGGAGATCGCGGCCTCCGTGAAGGCGACGCGGGTACCGTTGCGCTGGAAGGCGGCGCGCAGGCGGTCGAAGCCGACATCGTTGGCGTCGCTGCGCCGGTCGCCGCCGTCGTCGCCCTGGGCCATGATCCGGCCGAGGGCCGGCTCGTTGCGCAAGGCGAAGGAGCGGATCTGCACCAGGCCCGATTGCGGCCCGTCATTCATGGTCATCTGCAGCGACAGGAACCCGCCCTGCATGCGCTTGTAGATGTCGAGGAAGCGCAGGGCCGCGCCGGCATCGCTGGTCTCGGCGTTGAGCACCGGCGGGGTGCTGCGGTCGGGCTTGGCCACGTCCAGGCTGACCCCGGCCGAGCGCAGGCGGCCCTGGATCCGGGCCTGGCGCACGTCGTCGCCGCGCAGGGACAGCTTCAGGCTGGCATTGGTCAGGGCCTCGTCGTTGAAGCCGGTCAGGATCGCGAAGCTGAGATCGGCCTCGACGTCGCGGGATCCCGTCTCCTTCCCGCCCTTGCGCGGCGGGGCGGCCAGGGCGCGCAGGAAGGGCCGCGCATCGGCGACGCCGCCCTTGGCGCTGATGCGGTAGCCGTTGCCGGTGCGCTCGACCTGGGCGCGGATGTCGTCGCCCGGCGAGAGCTTGAGGCTGGTGAGATCGGCCCGCTCGAAGCCCCCCTCGGCATTGAGCGAGGCGCTGCCGCGCAGCTGCACCGAACCGGAATCGAGCGCGATGTCGCGCAGCTCGCTGCCCTGGCCGGTCTCGGTGAGGGAGAGGGTGAGGCGGCCCGGCCGGCCGGCGGCCTTGGTCCAGCCCGGCAGGAGCCCGTCGACGCTCGCCCGCGCGAGGTCGGCCTCGATCCGGATCGGGTTCTTGCCCGGCCGGCCGACCGGCACGAGGAAGCGGGCATTGACCGGCCCGGCGAGCTGGGGCGCCGTCGGCAGGCCCTTGCGGGCGCGCGCGGCGTCGTCGAGAGCCATGGTCACCACCGCCTCGCCGGGAGCGCCGGCCTTCGGCTGGTGCAGGTCGATGGTCAGCGGGGCGCCGGCGAGCCGCCCGTCGCCCTTCAGGCTGAAGCCGTTCCGGTCGTAGGCGACCGCGAAGCGGCCGTTCTCGAGCTTCTCCTTGCCGACGAGGCGCTCGGCCGCGATGTCGGTGAGGGTTCCGCTCATCACCACCGGCAGGTCGGCGATCTCGGGCACCGCCTCGAGGGAGAGGGGGAAGTCGATGCGCAGGTCGGCCTGGCCCCGCAGGGTCGCGGGGTCGAGCTCGGTGCCCGACAGCGAGCGGAAGAGCTTCGTCTGCAGCAGGGAGGCCAGGGCGTCGGCGCCGCCGGTGAGGCGAAGCCCGATCTGGGCGGTCACGTCGTGCGGCACCGCGTCCTTGATGACGAAGGAGCCGTCCTGCAGGCTGAGCGCGCGGCCGTCCGGCATCCGGATCTCGGCATTGGCGCCGCGGATGGTGGTGTTGCGCCCGGTGACGAGCCCGGAGACCCGGGCGCGGGAGAGCGGGGGCGCGTCGGAGGAGATGGTGAGCCCGCCCTCGCTCACCGCGAAGGCGATCCGCACCGCCTGGTCGGGCATGGGCTCGCCCCGGGTGGCGGCGGCGAACTCGGCCATGGTCATATCGACCACGATGTCGAGGCTGTCGAGCCGCCCGCCCCGCAGGTTGTCGACGAGGTAGGTGCGGATCGGCGGCGCGACGTTCTCGGGCCAGAGCCGCAGGGCGGCGCGCCCGTCGGTGCGGTCGGCGACGATGCGCAGGGTCAGGCCGCCCTCGTCGGCCTTCGTGCCGAGGGTGCCGCTGATCGTGCCGTGCACGACGTCGCCCGACAGGGTGATCGCGTCGATCTGCATCCCGCCGTCGCGGCCCGAGAGACGGGCATCGACCTTGGCGATCGTGACCGGAGCGTCGCCGGGGGCGGCGCCGCGCAGCACCGCGCCGGTGCCCGACAGGGCGGCTTTCCAGCCCGTCTCCGACCCCTCCGGCCCCGCCACCCACTCGCCGGCGAGGCGCACGCGATTGCCGGCGCCGCGGTAGTCGAGGGCGTCGACCTTCAGGGCGCGGCGCGTCTCGTCCCAGGCGGCGTCGACCGTCACCGCCTCGATCGTCACCGGGTTGAAGTCCTTCTCCTCGATCAGCAGGTTGCCCTCGCTGGTGGTGAGCCGGAACGTCATGCCGTCGAGGCGCGCCCCGTGCATCGCCACCTGGGCCCGGCCGGAGAGCTTCAGGTCGGTGGTCAGCGGCAGGCGCGACTGGCCGGAGAGCAGCAGCAGGTCGGAGACCGGCAGGTCGTCGAGGGTGAGCACGCCGTGGCGGCCGCCATCCGGCGCCTGCTCGACGTCGCCGCCGAAGCGCCAGGGCCCGTGGGGGCCGAGGATGCGCATCTCGAACACCCGGGCCGGCCGCGTCGCGTCGCGGTTGAACAACCCGTCGACCCGCGGGAAGACCACGCGCTCGGCACCCGACTCGTCCATCAGGGTCAGGCGGGCATTGGTCAGGCGGGCCCGGTCGAGGCTGCCGATCACCCCGGAGGGATCGAGCACCACGCTCAGGATCGACGCGACCGTGGCGGAGACCGGCGAGACGGTGCCGCGGGCGGCCACCACCGCCGGCGGGGTCTGGGGCTTGGCGTCCGACGGATCGTTGGAGGCCGCGAAGGCGATCGAGCCGTCATGGTGCAGGAGCGCCCGCAGCTGCAGGTCGCGGAACTCGACCGAGCGGGCCTGGACCGAGAAACTGAGGAGCGACCACAGGTCGATGGCGACCACCGCGAGCGGCGCCCGCACCACGAGGTCGCCCTCCGGGTTGCGGATGTCGAGGCCGGTGGTGCGCAGGGCCAGCGCCCCGTCCCGGTCGATCTCAATGGCGCTGTCGTGCAGGGACACGCTCCAGCCCGGGCCGAGGCGTTCGGCGATCCCCGCCGCCACCCGGGGCTCGAGCCAGGCGAAGCTCACCGGGCCGCTCGCGAGGCGCAGATAGGCGAGGCCGAGGCCGAGGCCCAGGAGCACCACGGCCGCGAGCTTGAGCACCAGCACGCCCCGGACGCAGGTCCGCAGCAGCGACCGGGGCGCGGCCTTGATCCGCGCGGCGCAAGGCTCCGGGTTCCGAGGCTCCGGGATCCGGGAGCCCGGAGCCTCGCGGCCCGGCTCGCTGGCGGTGTCCATTCCTGGTGTCGCTCGGCCTGTCGTCACGCGTGCGTCGCCACTCCGGGCGCCCCGCTCGGGGCGCCGCCGTTCTGAACCCCGCCGTCCCGGGCGTGAGGGCCACGCTCCGGGCGACGAGGCCACCGCCGATGATTGCCCGCTCCGGTGACCGGAGGGTAACGTCCTGTCGCTAATCCGTCGGGCAGTGCGCCGGGCCGGTCCCTCCCCCGCCGCGGCGCCCTGCCCGCCTCTCCCAGAGGCACACCATCAATCGGCCGAAAGGAAGGCACGATGGCGCTGAACCCGGGCGATCCCGCCCCCGATTTCTCCCTGCCGGCGACCGGCGGCGAGACCCTGAGCCTCGCCGGCCTCAAGGGGCGCAAGGCCGTGCTGTACTTCTACCCCAAGGACGACACCAGCGGCTGCACCCTGGAGGCCCAGGCCTTCAACGGGCTGCGCGAGGCCTTCGCGGCGGCCGACACCGCGGTGGTCGGCGTCTCGCCCGACCCGATGAAGAGCCACGACAAGTTCCGGGAGAAGTACGGCCTCGAATTCCCCCTCGCCTCGGACGAGACCAAGGCGATGCTCGAGGCCTATGGCGTCTGGGTCGAGAAGAGCATGTATGGCCGCAAGTACATGGGCGTCGAGCGCACGACGTTCCTGATCGACCGGGACGGCACGATCGCGAAGGTGTGGCAGAAGGTGAAGGTGCCGGGTCACGCCGACGCCGTGCTGGAGGCGGCGAAGGCGTTGTGAGGCACGCGATCCGGCAACGCGCGATGAACGAGCGACCGGATGCCGGCACTCGTCAGTCGAGCCGCCTCCCCCTCTCCCGTTCGGGAGAGGGGCCAGGGCCGAGGATGGGCACGGTTCAGAACAGAAAGCGGTCGCGAAGCTGTTCGCGCGACAGGCTGAGCTTTATCGGCGCCGGATCCATCCTTGCGCGATCTTCGATCGTGCCGGCCTCTTCCGCAGGCGGAGAAGGGGATCTTGCGATTTACCCTTGATCGGAATTCGATTTTGTGGCGCCGAGCCGACGCTGCGCGAAGGCCGGCGCGACACTGAAGCGGGACACCGGTTCGTCTTCGCCCTTGAAGCATCCTTAACCTTAACCCGCGACGGTCCCCCTCAGGTTACCGGACCGTCCCGATGCTCCTTTCCCGCCTCTCGCCCCTCGTCGCGTCCCTCAAGCCGCCGGCTCTCCTGCCCGGCGGCCCGGACCAGGTCTGGGTGGTGCGACGCAGGACCCTGGTGCTCGCCGCCCTCGCCTTCGGGGCGCTCTCCCTCTGGGCCGGCGCGGCGACCTGGTTCATCGTCTTCCGCGACGAGGCGCTCGCCCGGTTCATGGAGCGCCAGGGCGCGATGCAATACGCCTACGAGGAGCGCGTCAGCGCCCTGCGGGCCCGGCTCGACCGGGTGGCGACGCAGAAGCTCCTGGAGCAGGACGGGGTCGAGACGCGGCTCGCCGACCTCGCCGGCCGGCAGGTGGCGCTGGAGAGCCGCCAGGCGATGCTGATGGGATTGGCCGAGCAGGCCGGCGCCTCGGGCCTGGCGGGCGAGGACGGCGCGGGGCTGCCGGCTCCGCTCGCCGGCGCCTGGCCGGCCCGCGATGCCAGGGTCCCCGCGGCGCCGTCGTCCCCGCCGACGCCGGAGTCCCTGGGCCTGCGCACGGACGCGGACGGCCTCGCTCCCGCCCCCTCCCCCGGGGCGACCGCCCGGATGGCCATGCTGGAACACGCCCTCGACGGGTTCGAGGCGCGCCAGAGCCTGGCCGTCGGTCGCCTGGCCGCGAGCGGCCGCAGCGAGGCGGCGCGCCTGCGGGGGGTGATGGCGGAGACCGGGATCGATGCGCGGCGCTTCGCCGCCGCCCGGAACGGCGGCGTCGGCGGCCCGCTGGTCCCCGCGGGGTCGGGACCGTTCGAGACCGCGATCCTGCAGGCGCAGCGTGATCTCGGCGAGCGCGACACCCTGCGGCGGATCGTCGGAATCCTGCCTCTGCGGCGGCCGATGGCCGCCGATGGCGGGCTCTCCAGCACCTTCGGCTACCGGTCCGACCCGTTCACCCGCGGCCTCGCCCTCCATACCGGCATCGACCTGCGCGGCGAGTACGGCGCCCCGGCGCGGGCCACCGCCGCCGGCACGGTGACCCTGGCGGACTACTCGGGCGGCTACGGCAACATGGTCGAGGTCGATCACGGCCACGGCCTCGTGACCCGCTACGCCCACCTGTCGGCGATCACGGTGGCGCCCGGCCAGGCCGTGGCGGCCGGCCAGATGGTCGGCCGGGTCGGCTCCACCGGCCGGTCGACCGGCACGCACCTGCATTACGAGACCCGGGTCGACGGCGAGCCGGTCGATCCGCAGCGCTTCCTGCGGGCAGGAGCCCGCCTGGCCTCGCGCTGAGCGCCCCACGCCCGCCGCGGAGCGCTTCGGGTTCGACGACGATCATCGGCGCATCCACGGAGGCGGATGGCGGCGGCGCGTCTATCGCGGGCCGGCGGCTGTCGCGTCAGCTGAGTCGGCCCCGGCATCCGACGCATAGGCATTGATGATCCCGGTCAGCAGGCCGGGAAAGCGCGCCTCCACCTCGGCCCACCGCGAGGAGTTGCGTACCTCCACGCCGTGACGTTCACTCCGGATCAGTCCGGCCTCGCGCAGCACCTTGAAATGATTGGAGAGCGACGATTTCGGGATGACCCGATCTCCCACCGCCGCGAGGGCCGAGCAGGCCTCGACGCAGCCTGCCCGCATGATCTTGGCGAAGATGGCCGCCCGGTTCGGGTCCGCGAGCGCGTGCAGGATCGCCTCCGGCCGCACATCCTCGATGGCAGGGTGGAACAGGGGTCTCATCATCCGTCCATAGGGGGTCTTGAACTCGGCTCCAACAGTTCCGAAGTTCCGAACTATGGGATAATGGCCTCGATCCGGAGCCGGCCCAGACCGAAGGGTAGCACACATGTCGAAGCTCGCGGGCAAGGTCGCCGTCGTCACCGGCGCATCGAAGGGTATCGGTGCCGGCATCGCCAAAGCCTTGGCGAGGGAGGGCGCGGCCGTGGTGGTGAACTACGCCTCCGGCAGGGCGGGAGCCGATGCGGTCGTCGCGGCCATCGTCTCGGCCGGCGGCCGGGCGGTCGCGGTCCAGGGCGACGTCTCCAAGGCGCCCGAGGCACAGGGCCTGGTCGAGGCGGCGGTGCAGCAGTTCGGCCGGCTCGACGTGCTGGTCAACAATTCCGGCATCTACGAATTCGCGGCGATCGAGGATCTGACCGAGGACCATTACCGCCGTCAGTTCGACGTCAACGTGCTCGGTCTCCTGCTGACGACGCAGGCGGCCGCACGCCACCTCGGCGAAGGCGGCAGCATCGTGAACATCTCCTCGGCGATCACCCACGTGCATACGCCGACGGCGGCGGTCTATGCAGGGACCAAGGGCGCGGTGAACGCCATCTCGGGCGTGCTCGCCAACGAGCTGGCTCCTCGCAAGATCCGCGTGAACGTGGTCAGCCCGGGCTTCGTGGTGACCGAGGGCACGCATACGGCCGGGGTGGTCGGGTCCGACATGGAAGCCGGCCTCGTCGCACAGACGCCTCTCGGCCGCGCCGGACAGCCGGACGACATCGCCGGAGTGGTGGCGTTCCTTGCCTCCGACGACGCCCGCTGGTTGACCGGGGAGGTGATCACCGCGAGCGGCGGCATCCGCTGATCCGCGACGAGGGCCGGCAGACCGCGTCCGACAAGGCCGGAGCGGATCGGGCTTCGCGCCTCAGCAGACTTGCCTTGGCAGGCCAACGCTTCGTCCGCTCAGGTTCTTGTTTGGTCGCAGATTTTTGCCGCAAAACCGGCGACCACTCTTGCGAAATCTGCTTAGCTCTCGACGGGCTCGGCGAAAGGGAAGCGGGTGGGATCCTCGGCGGACGTCTCGACCTGATCCTCCGGCGCCGCGTCGCGCCGGCTCTCCTGCTCGGCCCGCAGCTCGCGCTCGGCGAGCAGCCAGAACTGGATCTCGTAGCCATCCGGGCGGTGATTGCGCTCCCAGATGTCGTAGGCGCGGGCCCGGATCGCCGCCAGGGGGATCTCACGCATCACGGATACCTCTTTCCACGCCGGATCCCGCTCCGTGCCGAACGGCCGGCTCAATCGGGCTCCTATACCGTGGACTGGTATCACTGTCGCGACGGAACGACGGCGCTCGCCGCCGCTCCGAGCGTTTGCGACAACCTATGTTGGTCCGGACGGAACCGCCCGGATCCGTGGGTCAGACCAGCCGGCTCTGCTCGATCGCCGCGGCGACGAAGCTCTGGAACAGCGGGTGCGGCTCGAACGGGCGCGACTTCAGCTCCGGGTGGAACTGCACGCCGATGAACCAGGGATGGCCCACCACCTCGACGGTCTCGGGGAGCAGCCCGTCCGGCGACAGGCCGGCGAAGCGCATGCCGTTGGCCTCCAGCCGCTCGCGATAGGCCATGTTGACCTCGTAGCGGTGGCGATGGCGCTCGGCGATACGGGTGCCGCCATAGATTTTCGCGATCTGCGAATCGGGCGCCAGCGCCGCGGTGTAGGAGCCGAGCCGCATCGTACCGCCGAGGTCGCCCTCCGCCACACGGCGCTCCAGCTCGTTGCCGCGCATCCACTCGGTCAGGAGGCCGACCACAGGCTCCGGCGTCGGGCCGAACTCGGTCGAGTTGGCGTCGGGGATCTGGGCCAGCGAGCGGGCCGCCTCGACCACCGCCATCTGCATGCCGAAGCAGATGCCGAAATACGGGATCTTGCGCTCGCGGGCGTAGCGGGCGGCGCGGATCTTTCCTTCCGCCCCGCGCTGGCCGAAACCGCCCGGCACCAGGATGCCGTTGAGGCCTTCCAGGAACGGCCCCGGATCCTCGCGCTCGAACACCTCGGACTCGATCCACTCCAGGTTGACCTTGACCCGGTTGGCGATGCCGCCGTGATTCAGCGCCTCGATCAGTGACTTGTAGGCGTCCTTGAGGCCCGTGTACTTGCCGACGATGGCGATCGAGACCTCGCCCTCCGGGCTCTTGATCCGGCCGACGATGTCGCGCCAGCGGTCGAGCTTCGGCTCGGGGCCGGTCTCGAGGCCGAAATGCGCCAGCACCTCGCGGTCCAGGCCCTCCTCCTTGTAGGAGAGCGGCACCTCGTAGATCGTGCCGACGTCCCGCGCCTCGATCACCGCCGATTCGCGCACGTTGCAGAACTGGGCGAGCTTGCGGCGCTCCTCGCGCGGGATCGCCCGGTCGCAGCGGCAGAGCAGGATGTCGGGCTGGATGCCGATCGAGCGCAGCTCGGCGACCGAGTGCTGCGTCGGCTTGGTCTTCAATTCGCCGGCCGACGGGATGTAGGGCAGGAGCGTCAGGTGGACGTAGGCGCAGGTGCCCCGCGGCAGTTCCTGGCCGAGCTGGCGGATCGCCTCGAAGAACGGCAGGCCCTCGATGTCGCCGACGGTGCCGCCGATCTCGACCAGCACGAAGTCGTAGGCGTCGTTGCCGTCGAGGACGAATTCCTTGATGGCGTTGGTGACGTGCGGGATCACCTGGATGGTGGCGCCGAGATAGTCGCCCCGCCGCTCCTTGGTGATGATGTCGAGATAGATCCGGCCGGTGGTGATGTTGTCGGCCCGCGTCGCCGGCACGCCGGTGAAGCGCTCGTAATGGCCGAGATCGAGATCGGTCTCGGCGCCGTCGTCGGTGACGAAGACCTCGCCGTGCTGCGTCGGGCTCATCGTGCCCGGATCGACGTTGAGATAGGGGTCCAGCTTGCGCAGGCGGACCTTGTAGCCGCGGGCCTGGAGCAGGGCCGCGAGGGCGGCGGAAGCGAGACCCTTGCCGAGCGAGGAGACCACGCCGCCGGTGATGAAGACATACCGCGTCATGGGACTTGCTCCATACACAGGCGTGGCCGGGTTGCCAAACGCCGTCAGCTCAACGGGGTCATGTCCGGGCGGCAGGGCCGGCCGGATGCACAGGATTTTTTCGGGAGCGGGCGGCGCGGAGGCGCCGCCGGATCTCGGCGTGGAACGGTCTAGCGCGACTGGGGAGCGGCGGGGGCCGCGGGCGCCGCCGGGGTCTGGGTCGCAGGCGCGTCGCCCTGCTGCTGGCGCAGCTGGTCGAGGACGTTGCCGGCCGGGGGAGAACCGGTCTGGCCCGCCGGGGCCTTGGTGCCGGCGCCGTCGAAGATCGAGCGCGGCCCCGCACCCCGGTGCGACATGATGGCCAGGATCATGCTGGTGGTGAAGAACAGGGCAGCCAGGATCGCGGTGGCGCGGGTGAGCGCGTTGGCCTGGCCGCGGCCGGTCATGAAGCCCTGCGTGCCGCCCCCGCCGCCGAGGCCGAGGCCGCCCTCGGAGCGCTGCAGCAGCACCACGCCGATCAGGGCGAGGACGATGATCAGGTGGACGACGATCAGGACGGTCTGCATCGGGCTTCCGGGCCGGCCCTCTTCGAGCCGCCAACGTGGCAACGGCCGGCACGCGGACGCGTCCGGACCTCCAATTCCGGGCGCTCCTATACGAGATATGCGCCGGAGCCAAGGGCAGAAGACGGATTGGGGCTCCGCGCAAGGCGCGGGATGGACCCTCCCCCTCTGCGGGGGAGGGTAGCCCCCGGAGGAGGCCGGGAGAGGGGACGACGCTTCCGGATAAGACTGAACCGTTGCGAGAGGCGCCAAGTCGTGAACCGTCGCGCTGCCCCTCTCCCGGCTCACTCCGTTCGCCACCCTCCCCCGCAGAGGGGGGAGGGTTCATGCGCTCGACCGAGGCGCCTCACCCTCTCGCCGGGAACCCCTCCTCGAACCGCACCGCCTCGCCCCGCGACGGCTCCGTGAGCGTGCCGTCCCACATCACCGCCTGACCCCGCACCACGGTGCCGACCGGCCAGCCGGTGACCTGACGGCCGTCATGGGGCGTCCAGCCGCACTTGGAGGCGATCCAGGCGTTGGTGATGGTCTCGCGGCGCTTCAGATCCACCACGGTCACGTCGGCGTCGTAGCCCACCGCCAGCCGGCCTTTCCGGGCGATGCCGAAGATCCGCTTCGGACCGGCGCTGGTCAGGTCGACGAAGCGCTGGAGCGAGAGCCGGCCGGCCGCGACGTGGTCGAGCATCACCGGCACCAGGGTCTGCACGCCGGTCATGCCCGAGGGGGAGTCGGGGTAGGGCTTCTGCTTCTCCTCCAGCGTGTGCGGCGCGTGGTCGGAACCGAGCACGTCGGCGACGCCCTGCGACAGGCCCCACCACAGCCCGTCGCGGTGGGCGGCGTCGCGCACCGGCGGGTTCATCTGCACCAGCGTGCCGAGGCGAGCATAGGCCTCGGTCCCGTCGAGGGTGAGGTGATGGGGCGTCAGCTCGCAGGTGGCGACGTCCTTGTGCCCGGCCAGGTAGCGCATCTCCTCGGCGGTCGAGATGTGCAGGATGTGGATGCGCGCGCCGGTCTCGCGGGCGATGCGCACCAGGCGCTCGGTCGCCTTGAGCGCGGCTTCCGGCGAGCGCCAGACCAGGTGGGAGGACGGGTCGCCCGGAATCCGCAGGCCCTTGCGCTCGCGCAGCATCGCCTCGTCCTCGGCGTGGAAGGCCGAGCGGCGGCGGGTGCGCTTCAGGATCTCGGTGATGCCGGCATCGTCCTCGACGAGGAGCGAGCCGGTGGAGGAGCCGATGAACACCTTGATGCCGGCCGCCCCCGGCAGGCGCTCCAGCTCGGCGACGTCCCGGGCGTTCTCGTGCGTGCCGCCGACCCAGAACGCGAAGTCGCAATGCATGCGGTGATGGGCGCGCGTCAGCTTGTCCTCGAGCGCCTCCGGATTTGTCGTCTGCGGCACGGTGTTCGGCATCTCGAACACGGTGGTCACGCCACCCATGACCGCGGCGCGCGATCCGGTCTCCAGGTCCTCCTTGTGGTCGAGGCCCGGCTCGCGGAAATGGACTTGGCTGTCGATCACGCCGGGCAGGAGGTGGAGGCCGCGGCAATCGAGGGTGCGGCCGGCGGATGCCTGCGACAGGTCGCCGATGGCGGCGACGCGCCCGGCCGTCACGCCGATATCGGCCAGTCCCTCGCCGTCGTGGTTGACCACGGTGCCGCCGCGCAGGAGGAGGTCGAAGCTCTGGCTCATCGGTCGCAATCCTCGTCCGCAATCCGCGTTCGCTGAAGGCCCCGATTGAGGGCCGAGCGCAGGCGGCTTATGTCAGCCCCGCCCGCGGTTCAAGCAAAGGACCCACGATGCCGCTTGCCCTCCTGCCGGACCGTGCCCTCGTGGCGGTCACCGGCGCCGACGCGTCGAGCTTCCTCCAGGGTCTCCTGACCTGCAACGTCGAGACCCTCCCGGAAGGGGAAGCCCGGCTCGGCGCGCTGCTCAGCCCGCAGGGCAAGATCCTGTTCGACTTCCTGGTGAGCCGGGCGCCGGACGGTTACCGCCTCGACGTCGCCCGCGACCGGGTGCCCGACCTCGTCAAGCGCCTGACCCTCTACAAGCTGCGGGCGCAAGTTGCGGTCGAGGCGCTGCCGCTCGCGGTGGCGGCCCTGTGGGGCGGCGAAGCCCCCTCCCCGGCCCTGCGCGACGGGCGGCTCGCCGATCTCGGCTGGCGCCTCTACGCCGCCGAGGCCCCGGCGACGGACGCGACGGCCGAGGCCTACGCGGCCCATCGCATCGGTCTCGCCGTCCCGGAGGGTGGAGCCGACTTCGCCTTCGGCGACGCCTTCCCGCACGAGGCGCTGATGGACCAGCTCGGCGGCGTCGACTTCAAGAAGGGCTGCTATGTCGGCCAGGAGGTGGTGTCGCGGATGCAGCATCGCGGTACCGCCCGGACCCGCATCGTGCCGCTCGTCTATCGCGATGGCGAGGCGGCCCCGGCGGGCGAGCCGGTGACCGCCGGCGACCGGAGCCTCGGCCAGACCGGCAGCGGAGCCGGGCCGCGCGGGCTGGCGATGGTGCGGACCGACCGCCTCGGCGAGGCGCTGGCGGCGGGAGAGACGGTGCTGGCCGGGGGAAGGGCGGTGGCGGTCGAGAAGCCCGCCTTCGCGAGTTTCGCCTGGCCGGTGTGAGCGACGAACCGTGAGGTCTCGTACCCCGTTCCTGACGCCCTCCGCCTCATCCCGGGGCCGCGCAGCGGAGCCCGGAATGACGCAACGGGTGTGAGGAGCGTCGCGCGAAATCACGCCCCGGCGGACCCGTCGGCCCCCTCCCCCGGCCAGACCGCGCGCAGCACGAAGACCCGGATCGCCGACGACAGGTTCTGCCCGCCCCGCTCGGCGTCGATCCGCCCGACCAGCGCCTGGACCGAAAGGCCGCGCGCGCTCGCAAGCTGACGCAACGCCTCCCAGAATGCTGCCTCGAGGGAGACGCTGGTGCGGTGGCCGGCGATGACCAGGGAGCGTTTGAGCAGGCCGCCGTCCGGCAGGCTCATGCCTCGGGGTCGGGGGTCTTCAGCCGGTGGCCCTCGTGCCGGGCGGTCTCCAGGCTCTTGCGGGCCTCCTCGCGGGTCTTCGCCGCCTTCGGCCGACCGAAGACGACCCGGTTCTCGGTCGCCTGGGCCTCCTTGGCGGCACGCTCGCGGGCCTTGCGGACCTGCTTCAGGTTGATGATCTCGGCCATGACCCGATCCTCCGCGCCCCCGCGATGGTGGAAACGCCCCGCGCGGCGAGAAGCTGCGCGGGACGAATGTCAGCTTGCGGTTATTCGGCGCTCGGCGCCAGCATGTCCTCCGGGCGCACCACCGCGTCGAACTGCTCCTCGGTGACGTAGCCGAGGCGCAGGGCCTCCTGCTTCAGGGTGGTGCCGTTCTTGTGCGCGGTCTTGGCGATCTCGGCGGCCTTGTCGTAGCCGATCGAGGGCGCGAGCGCGGTGACGAGCATCAGCGAGCGGCTCATCAGGTCGGCGATGCGGTCGTGGTTCGGCTTGATGCCGACGACGCAATTGTCGGCGAAACTGACCGCGGCGTCGGCGAGGAGCCGCACCGATTGCAGCACCGCGTTGGCGATCACCGGCTTGTAGACGTTGAGCTCCAGGTGACCCTGGCTGCCGGCCATCGAGACGGTCGTGCCGTTGCCGATCACCTGGCAGCACACCATCGTCAGCGCCTCGGCCTGGGTCGGGTTGACCTTGCCGGGCATGATCGAGGAGCCGGGCTCGTTCTCGGGCAGCGAGATCTCGCCGAGGCCCGAGCGGGGCCCCGAGCCCATCAGCCGGATGTCGTTGGCGATCTTGAACAGGCCGCTCGCCAGCGCGTTGAGCGCGCCTTGCGTGAAGACCAGGGCGTCGTGGGTCGCCAGCGCCTCGAACTTGTTGTCCGCCGAGGTGAAGGGCAGCCCGGTCAGCTCCGCCACCTTGGCGGCGAACTTGTCCGCGAACTCGGGATGCGCGTTGAGGCCGGTGCCGACGGCGGTGCCGCCCTGCGCCAGGGCCAGCACGCCCGGCAACGTCGCGCTCACGCGGGCGCCGCCGAGCGCCACCTGCGCGGCGTAGCCGGAGAATTCCTGGCCCAGCGTGACCGGGGTCGCGTCCTGAAGGTGGGTGCGGCCGATCTTGACGATCTCGGCGAAGTCCTTCGCCTTGGTGTCGAGGGCGCCGTGCAGGTGCTGGAGTGCCGGGATCAGCCGGTCGTTGATCTCGCGGGCCACCGCGATGTGCATCGCGGTCGGGAAGGTGTCGTTCGAGGATTGGCCGCGATTGACGTGGTCGTTCGGGTGCACCGGCGACTTGCCGCCGCGCTTGCCCCCCAGGCGCTCGTTGGCGAGGCTGCCGATGACCTCGTTGGCGTTCATGTTCGACTGGGTGCCCGAGCCGGTCTGCCAGACCACCAGCGGGAACTCGTCGTCGTGCTTGCCCTCGACCACCTCGGCGGCGGAGGCCGCGATGGCTTCCGCGAGCTTCGGCTCCAGCACGCCGAGGTCGCGGTTGACGAGGGCGGCGGCCTGCTTGACGAGCCCGAGCGCGTGGACGAGCGGCGCCGGCATCCGCTCGGTGCCGATGCGGAAGTTCTGGATCGAGCGCTGGGTCTGGGCGCCCCAGTAGCGGTCCGCCGGGACTTCGATCGGCCCGAACGTGTCGGATTCCGTGCGGGTGGCTTTCTCGGTCGGCGACATCTTGGCCTCTTTGGCGGTGCGAAACGGCGCCTACTTAAGCCAAGAGCGGCGATTGCGCGATGCCCTGGCACGCCTCGAATCGCGCCACCTTCAAGGAGTCCGGATGCCCTCCCCTGCGGCGGCCGTGGCCGCCCCCTTCCGTCCCGCCGTGCCCCGCCCGCGGACCGAGCCGATGGGGCTGTTCGCCTTTCTCCGGGCCGCCCGCGCCAACCCGCTGACCACTTGGTACGAGGAGCATTTCGAGCAGCCGATCGTCACCGGCGAGGGCGCGCTCGGCCGCATCACGGTGATCAGCGAGCCGTCGGCGATCCGCCACGTGCTGGTCGACAACGCCGCCAACTACCGCAAGGACGACCTGCAGCGCCGGGTGCTGGCGCCGGGCCTCGGCAACGGCCTCCTGACCGCCGAGGGCGACGAATGGCGCCTGCAGCGGCGCACCCTGGCGCCGATCTTCTCGCCCCGCCACGTCGCCCGCTTCGAGGCGCCGATGTCGGAGGCCGCCGCCCGCCTCGCCCGCCGTCTGAAGCGCCGGGACGGCCAGAGCGTCGATGCCGCCCTGGAGATGACCCGCGTCACCCTCGACGTGCTGGAGCGCACCATCTTCACCCACGGCCTGGCGCGGGAGCCCGACGCCCTCGGGCGCGCCATCACCCGCTACTTCGAGGCGCTCGGGCCCATCGATCCCCTCGACGTGTTCGGCATGCCGGACTGGGTGCCGCGGATCGGCCGTCTCAAGGCCCGGCCGGCGTTGCGCTTCTTCGGCGAGGTGGTGGACGAGCTGATCGAGCGCCGCCGCACCCTCGTCGGCGCGGGGGACGAGGCCCCGCACGACCTCCTGACCCTCCTGCTGCAAGCGCAGGATCCCGAGACCGGCCGCGGCCTCTCCGACATCGAGGTGCGGGCGAACATCGTCACCTTCATCGGCGCCGGCCACGAGACCACCGCCAACGCGCTCACCTGGACGCTCTACTGCCTGTCGCAGGACGAGGCGGCGCGCGAGGCGGTGGAAGCGGAGGTCGACGCCGCCTTCGCCGCGAGCCCGGCCCCCGGCACCGATGGGCTGCCCCGCACCAGGGCGGCCCTGGAGGAGGCGATGCGCCTGTTCCCGCCGGTGCCGTTCATGAGCCGGCAGGCCGTGGCCGAGGACCGGATCGGGCGGATCAAGATCCCGCGCGGCTCACTCGTGACCGTGGCGCCCTACGTGCTGCACCGCCACCGCCGGCTCTGGGACGAGCCCGACGCCTTCCTGCCCGAGCGCTTCCTGCCGGAGAACCGCGCCCGCATCGACCGCTACGCCTACCTGCCCTTCGGGGCCGGCCCGCGGATCTGCATCGGCGCGAGCTTCTCGGTGATGGAGGCCACCCTGGTGCTGGCTCACCTGCTCCACGCCGTGCGCCTCGACCGGGATCCGGAGGCCGGACCGGTGGTGCCGCTGCACCGGGTGACGCTCCGGCCGCGGGACGGGTTGCGGATGCGGGTGACGGCGCGGGGGTGAGACGGGCTTCCCCGCCCTTGAACACCCTCGGAGCCTGTCTGCCTGATCGACGTCCTTCATCCCACTCGCGACTTCATCCTGAGGTCGCGAGTGGGATGGAACAGCCTCTTGCGATGCTGGTCACGCCAGTCAAACGGCTTCTCAGAGTCATTCCGGGCTCCGCCGCGCGGTCCCGGAGTGACATGAGGAATTTCGGAGACGTGCTCGAAAAGCCCGAAGCCGTCCGGCCGGCGCGTTCAGCTCTTCTTGCGGAACGCGTCCAGGCTGACCACCGAGGCGCCCTCCTGCGGGGCGTCGGCGCGCTCGGCGGTCTCGTCGGACTTCGCCTCGGCGTCGGACTCGGTCTTGTCCTGCGGCTTGGCCTCGGCCTTGGCCGCCGGCACGATCTTCGGCAGGTTGCTGCCGATCGCCGGGACCTTCGGCTGCGCCTCGCTCGGCTCCGAGCCGGCACCACGGATCGCCCGCAGCGGGGTCGTGCCAGCCGGCGCCGCGTCCTCGCCCGTGGCCGTGCCGTCATTCAGCTCGAACTTGAGGCCGAACTGCACGGACGGATCGAAGAAGCCCGTCACCGCCTCGAACGGAACCAGGAGCCGCTCCGGCACGCCGGAGAAGGACAGGCCGACCTCGAAGGTGTGCTCGGTGACGCCGAGGTCCCAGAACTGGTGCTGGAGGACGATCGTCATGTCCTGCGGGTACTTCTCCCGCAGGCGCTGCGAGATCCGCACGCCGGGATAGTCGGTCCGGAACGAGACGTAGAAATGGTGCTCGCCGGCCAGGCCGTCGCGAGCCGCATCGCCCAGAACCTTGCGCACGACGTTGCGCAGGGCATCCTGCACCAGGAGATCGTAGCGAATCAGATCGTCTGCCATCAACCGTTGCCTGGCGCCGCATCTCTCGCGGGAAGGGAATTCGAAGTGGAGGCTTCTGTTGCCAGGTGCCTCCGAACCCCGCCTATGCGGTGCTACCCGCTAGGACTTCGTTTGGTCTTGGGGACCGCTTACGCGGCCACCGCCACCGGAGCAAAGTTGTCGTTGGCAACTATTGCATTGGCCCGATAACGGCGGAACCATGCCGAGCGAAAGCTCAACCTTTACGCCCTCGTCGATCCTATTTCGCCCCCGCCGAAGCCCGAACCGAACGGGCCGTTCCGGGCTTGGGTGGAGGCGCCGGGTACCGCCCCCGGGTCCGATAGGTTTATTCCGAAGAACGTTTATCGCCATAGCCGGCCTCGCGACCGGCAAGGCGAATATAGAGGGTCCCGTGCCGCTTTTGAAGCCCGCCTCGCGCCATTCTGCGCCCGTTTCGCGAAACGATGTGTCGGCGCCTCCCGAGCCCGCCAGCTTTCGTCGGCGCGGGCTCGGCGTGGCGGCCGCAATCCTGCGGGCGGCGCTGCTTCAACTGGCCGCGTTCGGCCTCGTTCTCGGGGCGGTCGCGGCCCTCGGCCGCCTGCCCTCCCTGCCGTCGGGCCTCCTGCCCTTCCCGTCCCTGAGCGGGAGCGAGCGGGCGGCGCTCGCCCTCACGGTGCTGCCCCACGCCGCCCTGGCGCTCCTCGTCCTCGTCGCGGCCCGGGCTCGCCCGTGGAAGGCCTCCGGCGCCGGAAAGGCCCTGGGATTCACCCGGCCGGCGCTGCCCCGCCGCGCCGTCCTGCTCGCCCTCGCCTGGCCGCCGCTCCAGGTCGCCTGGACGGCGGCGCTGCTGCTGCTCGCGGGCCACGCGCCCATCCGCGCCTGGCGCCTGTCGCCCTCCCTCACCGGCGAGGTCTTCCTGGCCTGGACCCTGTGGCTGGTGGTGCTGGCGCCCCTCGCCGAGGAGATGCTGTTTCGCGGCGACCTGTTCGGGCGCCTGAGACGGATCGCGTCCCCTTCCGCCGCGGTCGCCATCGCCACGGCGGTGTTCGTGCTCTGCCACGCCGAGCGCGGGCTGCTGCAGCCGGTCTCGGTCCTGCCCCTCGGGGTCGTGCTCGGGGTGCTGCGCCTGTGGACCGGCAGCCTGTGGCCCTGCATCGCGCTCCACGCCGCGAGCAACGGCGCGGTGGTGCTGGCGCGGGTGTGGAGTACCGGCTGATTTCCGCGCTCGGGCGCTGCGATTCCGGCCGGGGACGCGTTATCCTGCCGGGCCAGATGGCCGGGGCGAGGAACCGTTTCCCAACCCGGGCATAGGCCAGAGTTGGAGCCCGCCGGGCGCCGCACGGCGCCCCGGGCCGTTTTCACGCGGAGGATGTCCGCCATGCGCCCCTACCACGCCCTCCTCCAGCGCATCCTCGACGACGGCGTCGAGAAGCACGACCGGACCGGCACCGGCACCCTCTCGGTGTTCGGCCACCAGATGCGGTTCGACCTCGCCGAGGGCTTCCCTCTCGTGACGACGAAGCGGCTGCACCTGAAGTCGATCATCCACGAGCTGCTGTGGTTCCTCGCCGGCGACACCAACGTCGCCTACCTGCAGTCGAACGGCGTGACGATCTGGGACGAGTGGGCCGACGAGCACGGCGACCTCGGCCCCGTCTACGGCCGGCAATGGCGGAGCTGGGCCAAGCCCGACGGCGGCAGCGTCGACCAGATCGCCTGGGTGCTCGACGAGATCCGCCGCAACCCCGATTCGCGCCGCCTCGTCGTCTCGGCCTGGAACCCGGCCGACCTCGACCGCATGGCGCTCGCCCCCTGCCACTGCCTGTTCCAGTTCTACGTCGCGGAGGGGCGGCTCTCGCTCCAGCTCTACCAGCGCTCGGCCGACGTCTTTCTCGGCGTGCCGTTCAACATCGCGTCCTACGCACTCCTCACCCACATGATGGCGCAGGTGCTCGACCTCACACCCGGCGACTTCGTCCACACGCTGGGCGACGCCCACCTCTATTCCAACCATATCGACCAGGCCCGCGAGCAGCTCCGCCGCGACATCCGCCCGAGCCCGCGCCTGCGCCTCGACCCCTCGGTGCGCTCGCTGTTCGAGTTCCGCTACGACGACATCGCCATCGAGGGCTACGACCCGCACCCGGCGATCCGCGCGCCGGTGGCGGTGTAGGGATGGCTCCACCCCTCGTCACCCTGATCGTCGCGGTCGCCCGGAACGGCGTGATCGGACGCGACAACGCGCTGGCCTGGCGCCTGCGCAGCGACCTGCGGCGCTTCCGCGCCCTCACCATGGGCAAGCCGGTGGTGATGGGACGCAAGACCTGGGACTCGATCGGCCGGCCGCTGCCGGGGCGGCGGGTGATCGTGCTCACCCGCGATCCCGCCTGGACGGCGCCCGGCACCGAGCGGGCGGCCGGGTGGGACGACGCGATGCGGCTCGCCGGCGCCGCGGAGGAGGTGATGGTGGCGGGCGGGGCCGAGATCTACGCGCTCGCCCTGCCGCGGGCGGACCGGATCCAGCTCACCGAGGTCGACGCGGCGCCCGAGGGCGACGCCCGCTTTCCCGCGATCCCGCCGGACTTCCGCGCGGTCGCCGCCGAGTCCCATCCGACCGGCCCCGACGATGAATACGCCTTCCGGTTCGTCACGCTGACCAGACACGTCTGAGGCGAGGAAACCATCTCACGGTTCCGGGTGCGGCGATGGAACTCCCGCGGCAGGGCAGAAACCTTGAGAATTGGGGCGGGGCCGGAGGTTGCTTTCGCGTGGGGCTCGGCCGATATCGCAAGGGACCGATACCAGAGCAGTGCGAGTGCCGCGCGGAACGCGAGAGACCGCGCGGGGCGTGCAGGCCGGGAAAGGACGTGGGCGAGCATGCCTTGGAGCAATCAGAGCGGCGGCAGTGGCGGTGGCGGCGGTAACGGGGGCGGTCCCTGGGGCAATCGCGGCGGCAATAGCGGCGGTCCCCGGGGCGGCGGGTTCGGCGGGGGAGGGGGCGGCCCGTGGGGCGGCGGGGGGTCGGGCGGGGGCAACCACCCGCCCGACCACGACGGACCTGCTGCCCCGCAGCCAGGAACGGCTCAAGAACCTGATGCCCGGCGGCGGCTCGGTCGGCACCAAGGGCGCTGTCCTGGCGGTGCTGGTCGGGCTGGGCCTGTGGCTGATGACCGGCTGGGACACGGGGCTGCCG
>NZ_LABZ01000128.1 GCF_001043955.1 Methylobacterium tarhaniae
TCGCTGAGGGGCTTTCGGGGGAGGGGCGGGACGGACCGATCGGGCCGCCTATATACCCAGCCCCGCCCCCGGGAAGAGGCTTCACCGTTCAAGAGGGTCAATGGCGCCGCGCCCCACCGAGCTGCTCACCCTGACCCGAGAGGGGCTGTACTGCCCGCCGGGCGATTTCCACGTCGATCCGGTCCGCCCGGTGCCGCGCGCGCTCATCACCCACGGCCATGCCGACCATGCCCGGGCCGGCCACGGCGCGGTGCTGGCGACCCCCGAGACCCTGCGCATCATGGCGGTGCGCTACGGCGAGGATTTCTGTGAGACCCGGCAGGAGGCGCGGCTCGGCGAGGCGATCCGCCTGGGGGGCGTCACGGTGCGCTTCCACCCCGCCGGCCACGTCCTCGGCTCGGCTCAGATCGCCATCGAGCAGGGCGCCTGCCGGATCGTCAATTCGGGCGACTACAAGCGGGCGCGGGACCCGACCTGCCTGCCCTTCGAGGTGGTGCCCTGCGACGTGTTCATCACCGAGGCCACCTTCGGCCTGCCTGTCTTCCGCCATCCGGTCGCCCGCGACGAGGTGCGAAAGCTGCTCGATTCGGTCCGGCTCTTCCCCGAGCGCACCCACATCGTCGGCGCCTACGCCCTCGGCAAGGCGCAACGGGTGATGGCCCTGCTGCGCGAGGAGGGCTTTTCGGACCCGATCTACCTGCACGGCGCGATGGAGAAGCTGACCGACCTCTACCGGCGCGAGGGCATCCCGCTGGGTGAGACGATCAAGGTCGTGGCGGCGGAGCGGCCGAAGCTCGGCGGCAGGATCGTGATCTGCCCGCCCTCCGCCATCCAGGATCTCTGGTCGCGAAAGTTCCCCGATCCGGTCACCGGCTTCGCCTCCGGCTGGATGCGGGTGAGGGCCCGGGCGCGCCAGAAGGGCGTCGAGCTGCCGCTGGTCATCTCCGACCATTCGGACTGGGACGACCTCTGCCGCACCATCAAGGAGACGCAAGCCGGCGAGGTCTGGGTCACCCACGGCCAGGAGGACGCCCTGGTGCATTGGTGCGGGACGCAAGGGATCCGTGCCAAGCCCCTGCACATGCTCGGCTACGGCGACGAGGGCGAGGCGGAGCCGGACCCTCGCGGGACGGAGACGGCCGCGTGAACGACTTCGCCCACCTCCTCGACCGCCTCGCCTACGAGCCGCGCCGCAACGCCAAGCTGCGCCTGCTCCAGGATTTCTTCCGCCATACCCCCGATCCGGACCGCGGCTACGCGCTCGCCGCGATGACCGGATCGCTGAGCTTCCGCGAGGCCAAGCCCGGCCTGATCCGCGGCCTCGTCGAGGAACGGGTCGATCCGGTGCTGTTCCGGATGTCGCACAACTATGTCGGCGACCTTGCGGAATCGACGGCGCTGATCTGGCCCGCACGACCGAGGCACGAATCCGGGGATACGCCCGGCCCCGGCCACAACAACCCGCCGGTGCCGACCCTGTCCGAGGTGGTGGAGGCGCTCGGCACCATCGGCAAGAGCGAGCTGCCGGCGCGCCTGGCCGCCTGGCTCGACGCCCTCGACGAGACCGGGCGCTGGGCGCTCCTCAAGCTCATCACCGGGGAACTCCGGGTCGGCGTCTCGGCCCGCCTCGCCAAGACCGCGGTGGCGAGCCTCGGCGGGCACGAGGCCGACGCCGTCGAGGAGGTCTGGCACGGGCTGGAAGCGCCCTACCGACAACTATTCGCCTGGGTCGAGGGCCGGGCCGGGCCGCCGGAATCGGTCAACCCGGCGCCGTTCCGCCCCCCGATGCTGTCGCATCCGATCGAGGAGGAGGCGGACCTGGAGAAGCTCGATCCGGAGGCCTTCTCGGCCGAGTGGAAGTGGGACGGCATCCGGGTCCAGCTCGCCGGCGGGCGCGACCGCGACGGCAACCAGGTCCAGAAAATCTATTCGCGCACCGGCGAGGATATTTCCGGCGCCTTCCCGGACCTCGCCGAGGCGATCACCTTCTCGGGCGCCCTCGACGGCGAGCTCCTGATCCTGCGCGAGGGGCGGGTGCAGAGCTTCAACGTGCTCCAGCAGCGCCTCAACCGGAAGGCGGTGACGGGCAAGCTCCTGCAGGACTTCCCGGCCCATGTCCGCGCCTACGACCTCCTCGCCGAGGGCGAAGAGGACCTGCGGCCCCTGGGCTTCGCCGAGCGCCGGGCCCGGCTCGAACGCTTCGTCGCCGGGCTCGACCATGCCCGCATCGACCTCTCGCCCCTGGTGCCCTTCGCCGATTGGGGGGCGCTGGCCGCGGCGCGGGCCGATCCGGCCTCGGTCGGCGCCGGGCCGGATGCGGACGCGATCGAGGGCGTGATGCTCAAGCGGCTCGCCAGCCCCTACCAGCCGGGCCGGCCCAAGGGCCCGTGGTGGAAGTGGAAGCGCGAGCCCTACCTCGTCGATGCCGTGATGATGTACGCCCAGCGCGGCCACGGGAAACGCTCGTCGTTCTATTCCGACTACACGTTCGGCGTCTGGCGCGAGGCGCCGGACGGGGCCGAGGAGCTGGTGCCGGTGGGCAAGGCCTATCACGGCTTCACCGACGAGGAGCTGGCCAAGCTCGACCGCTACGTCCGCAACCACACCACCAAGCGCTTCGGCCCGGTGCGGGAGGTGGAGTACGGCGTGGCCAAGGGGCTGGTGCTGGAGATCGCCTTCGAGGGCGTGCAGCGCTCGACCCGGCACAAGTCGGGGGTGGCGATGCGCTTTCCCCGCGTCAGCCGGATCCGCTGGGACAAGCCGCCGGCCGAGGCCGACCGGATCGACGTGCTGGAGCGCATCCTGGCCCGCGGCGAGAACGAAATTCACCCCGGACGGGAGATCGCCGGATGAGACGCGTCGAGATGCTGAGCAGCGGCACGGTCACCCGCCAGGCCACCGGGCGCCTCGTGGTCGAGACCAGGGGCCGTGGCTTCACCGAGATCACCGACGCGGCGGCCGGCTTCGTGCGCGAGGCGGCCTTGAGCCACGGCCTGCTCACGGTGTTCTGCCGCCACACCTCGGCCTCCCTGACGATCCAGGAGAATGCCGACCCGGACGTGCGCACCGACCTGATGACCGCCCTCGACCGGCTGGCGCCGCGGGACGCCGGGTACGTCCACGGGATCGAGGGGCCGGACGACATGCCGGCGCATATCCGCACCCTCCTGACCGATGCGGCGCTGACGATCCCCCTCGTCGACGGGCACCTGGCGCTCGGGACCTGGCAGGGGATCTACCTGATCGAGCACCGCGACCGGCCGCATCGGCGCGAGATCGTGCTGCACCTCGTCGGCGCCTGACCACCCGGCCCGGGCCTGGGCGGGCCGCGGGGTGAGGCACCGGTCCGGATGCGCTATTTCGCATCGGATGACGGCGACGGGCGGCACGTGCCGCCCCGCCTCGCGGCGTCATGAGGCGGGGTGGGTTCCCCGCCGTGACTCTCACCGGCACGCTCGACTGACCATCGCGCGCCACGCCTTACGCAGTCGGACGCACATTCGGCCGGCGTGGATAGCGCATACCCTCCGGTTTCAACCCCGCCAAAAAAACTATAGAGACAAAAGAAGTAGGCCGAAGAGCGCCGGGAGCGCGGGTGCCGTGGCGGGGAGTGAGTTGGGTTCCGAGACCACCATCGTCGTCGCGGACGACCACCCGCTCTTTCGCGGCGCCCTGCGCGGCGCCGTGACGGCGATCATGCCCGGCGCCCGGATCATCGAGGCGAGTGGGCTCGAGCCGCTGACGGCCATCCTGGACGCCGAGCCCGAGATCGACCTCGTGCTCCTCGATCTCACCATGCCGGGGGTGCAGGGCTTCTCCGGCCTGATCTACCTGCGGGCGCAGCACCCGGCGATCCCCGTGGTGATCGTCTCGGCCAACGAGGATCCGGTGGTGATCCGCCGTGCCCTCGATTTCGGCGCTTCCGGCTTCATCCCGAAATCCCTCGAGGTCGACCGCATCGGCGAGGCGATCGGCCAGGTGCTGGCCGGCGGCAACTGGTCGCCGCCCGACATCGAGCTGTCGGCCTCCGAGGACAAGGAGACGGCCGACCTGATGCGCCGCCTCGCCACCCTGACGCCGCAGCAGGTGCGGGTGCTGATGATGCTGTCCGAGGGCCTGCTCAACAAGCAGATCGCCTACGAGCTCGGCGTCTCGGAGGCGACCGTGAAGGCCCACGTCTCGGCGATCCTGCAGAAGCTCGGCGTCGAGAGCCGCACGCAGGCGGTGATCGCGTCCTCGCGCATCGGCGCGACGCTCAAGCCCCCGGCCGGGGTGGAGTAGGAGCCTCACGAGGCCCGCAAGAGGCGCACCTCGTTCTCCCACCGTCCCTGCCCGAGGCCGCGCGGCACGTCGTAGGGCGTGCCCTCCAGCCCGAACACCGCCCGGGTGGTGTCGGCGGTGGCGGGCGTCCAGCGGGCGAAGAACGGCACCAGGGGATGGCCGTCGTAGATCATCGGCAGCGCCAGGGGCTCGATGTCCCAGCCGAGCGTCGTCAGATGGGTGATCATGATCGGATGGGCCTGGATCAGGTAGCCGTCGAGGCCGATGAGCCCCGTCAGCTCGGCCACCGCGACGAACTGGCGCCCGGCGATCGGGTCCTTCGCGGTGGCGGAGGCGCGTCGCCACGGGGCGGCACCGCAGCGGGTCCACTCGAAGATGCGCGGCCCGCTCGGCGCGGCCCCGCCCTGGAGGAGCTGCGGGTAGACGTGGCTCAGGAGATGCGGCCGGGTGGTCGGCAGCAGGCGCGAATAGGAGACGACCTCGCCGTCGTCGAGGCCGGCGACGTGGATGCAGTCCGGCCCGTCGAACTGGTCCCGCTCGCGCCCATCCGGCTTGCGGCACGCCTCCCATCGCATCGTCTCGACGAACAGGCGGTGGCGGAAGCAATATATCCTGTCGAGAAGCTCCGCTTTGTCGCGGTAATTTTCGCGATCGATGATCGTGATCAAGACCAGGGCTCCTTGCTCTGGAGCCATTCATGATCTTTGAACCTAGAATGAGATAGACCGTAAATTTACGGGATAGTTGTTAGTCAAGCTAAATATTCGATTCTGCCCAGCACGGCGCAAAATGTTTTATTGTTTCTGATTGTATTGATTAGATATCACGGGAACGGCGCATGATCATCCGCAGAACCTTGTTTTTATCGTGCAGTCCCGCAAGAAGATCGGAGGCAAAGGAAACCGGAGGCGCCGAGCCAGGCAGGGCGGTGGTGCGGCGGGTCGCCCGCATCAGGGCGGGCCGGC
Source organism: Methylobacterium tarhaniae (assembly GCF_001043955.1). GTDB lineage: Bacteria > Pseudomonadota > Alphaproteobacteria > Rhizobiales > Beijerinckiaceae > Methylobacterium > Methylobacterium tarhaniae. Next base: position 5,247 of record NZ_LABZ01000128.1, read on the forward strand.
TGCCGGGACCGTCTCGGGTGCGACGCGGCCTGGGAGCCGATCACGTTGCGGTGAGGTGCCGTTTTCATGTCCCGAGCGGCGGCACCCTCCTGGCGGTCGGCCATTTGTGCCGCACCGAGCGGCAATCGAGAGCCGCGCCCGACCGTACTGATCGCGCGCGCTCAAGGCCTTTGATTTTGCCGCATTCTCGACAACGAGACTTATCCACCTCGTCGGAAAATGCTTTATACCAACGGCCTAAGATGTTGACGCAGCAAATTCGATCTCGGCCAGGCCCGAGCATCAACCTCGATCTCGGGGAAACCCGAGATCGACGAGGCCGTTGGACCATCTCGAATGTTCGACACCAAGCCCGGAAGTCCGAGACCCTGGGCTTGACGACAGCGCGAGAACGGAACCAGAGGTCGTTTTCAACGACCGGTGACATCAGTCGATCAGCCCCTCGCGCATCGCCTGGGCGACGAGCTGCACCCGGTTGACGGCACCGAGCTTGCGGGCGGCGTTGCGCAGGTAATCCTCCACCGTGCGCTGGGACAGGGACAGGATCTCTGAGGTTTCCCATCCGGTCTTGCCGGCGGCGGCCCAGCGGATGCACTCGATCTCGCGCTTGGTGCAGCGCGGGGCGCCGCTCGGGCGGCCGGGACGGAGCGGGGCGGGGGAGCCGAGGCTGCGCGAGGCCAGGTGGGCGTAGATCGCCAGCAGATGGAGCCCGGCCCGCGCCTCGTCCGACAGGTCGATGCGCGGGGCGCCGAAGGAGGCGGCGGCCTCGGTGCCGTCGATGTCGTGGATCGGCACGCAGAGCCCGTCGCCGAGGCCGAAGGCCGGCGCCTCGGCCATGATCCGCCGGGCCAGGACCGCATCGGGATCCACCCGGACCTCGGACCAGAGGAACGGCGCGGTGGTGCGCCGCACCTGCGCCATCACCGGATCGTGCTGGACGTAGCCCCGCTCGACGTAGCGTGCCGCCCATCCGTCCGGCCAGTGCATCAGCAGCAGCCGGTCGGTCAGGGTCTCGCTGGCGCTCTGCGGCACGCCGGCGATCGCGAACCGCTCGTAGCCGAAGATCCCGCCGGCGCGGGTCAGCACCGCCGTGATCTCGGCGGGATTCCGCGCCGCCTTCACCGCCTGGACCAGGTCCAGCGTGACCTGCCCGATCGCCGTCATGTCGCCGCGCAGTCCGTTCCGACAGATCTCAAGCAAACAACCCGCGAGAGCGCGGGTCGTCGCCTTCTATCAGGATCGGTCGCGCGCGGCGACCGATGCGGGGGTGACGATCGACCCGGATCGTCGCGGCAGGCGGGCGGCGGTCAGGCCGCCCGCTTCTTGAAGGCACCCACCAGCAAGGCGGTGATCACGGTGCCGGCGGCGAGGGCGACCACGGCGCCGAGCACCGGGGTGATCGCGTTCGGGATCGGCAGCACGAACAACCCGCCATGGGGCACGCGCAGCGCGACCCCGAGGGTCATCGACAGGGCGCCCGCCACCGCCGAGCCCGCCACCAGGGCCGGGATGACCCGCAGGGGGTCGGCGGTGGCGGGCGCCCTG
>NZ_LABZ01000129.1 GCF_001043955.1 Methylobacterium tarhaniae
CTGGAGGCGGCGGCCGCCGCCCAGCCCCTGGTCTCGACGGATGTCGGGGGCATCCCGGAGATCTTCGGGCCCGCCGCCCCGACCCTGGTGCCGCCGCGGGACGCCACCGCCCTGGCCCGGGCGATCCTGAGCAAGATCGACCAGGATCCGGAACAGCGCGCCGGCGAGGCCGCGGCGCTCAGCGCCTTCGTCCGCTGCCGCTTCTCGATGAACAAGATGGCCGAGGACGGGCTCGCCGGCTACGCCGCCGCGCGGGCCCACCGTGCGGGCGGCTGACGCGTCGGAGGCCCGTCACGCGAACGGCCGGGGCGACCCATCCGGATCCCGACGATTTTCGACGAACCCGTCGCGGTCGCCTTAAGCCTTCCGTCAGGCCTTCACGGCAGGTTCGCAATTCTAACCCCCGGTCGATGCGGGGTTTTCTCCGCCGCGACCGAGACCGGAAGCCGCAGCATGAGTGCGTTCGACGTCCGCGACATCCTCAAGACCGTGGCGGCCGACCAGGCCGCGCCCGCGGGCCGTCTGCCGGACCGCGAGGCCGTGCCGCCCGCCGAGACGATGGCTCCGGTGCGGTCGGACCCGGCGGTCTCGCCGGTGGTCTTCACCGGCTGCGTCCGGGCGTTCGAGTTCTGCCTCGTGGCCCTCGCCGGGCTGTGCGCCCAGCGCTGGCTGCTCGCCGGCGTGGTCCCGCTCCATCTCGGCTACGTCGCGGCCATCCTCGGCCTCGCCGGTCTCACCGTGCTGGTGCTGCAGGCGCTCGGCGCCTACGGCATCCGGGCGTTCCGGGCCTTCTTCAGCGTCGGCGCGCGGGTCGTGCTCGGCTGGTCGCTGGTGATGCTGCTCGCCGCCACGGCCTTGTTCCTCGCCAAGCTCGGCGACCACTACTCGCGGCTCTGGCTGGTGAGCGTCTATGGCGGCGGCCTGGCGCTGCTGGTGACGGGGCGCCTCGTCCTGTCGCTGGTGGTCAGCGCCCAGACGCGCCGCGGCCGCTTCGACCGGCGCGTGGCCATCGTGGGTGGGGGCGAGCCGGCCGAGGCGCTGATCCGGGCGATCGAGGCGCAGGGCGATTCCGGCCTCAAGGTGGTCGGCCTGTTCGACGACCGCAACGACGGCCGCTCGGCCGACGTCGTCGCCGGCTATCCCAAGCTCGGCAATGTCAGCGACCTCGTCACCTTCGCCCGCTGCACCAAGGTCGACCTGATCGTGTTCACCCTGCCGATCTCGGCCGAAGCGCGCATCCTGCAGATGCTGGCCAAGCTCTGGGTGCTGCCGGTCGATATCCGCCTCTCGGCCCATGCCTCGAAGCTGAGGCTTCGCCCGCGCAGCTATTCCTATCTCGGCTCGGTGCCGGTGCTCGACGTGTTCGACCGTCCGATCGCCGACTGGGATGTGGTGGTGAAGGGCGTGTTCGACCGCGTGGTCGGCGCCCTGCTGCTGCTGCTGCTCTCCCCCGTGATGCTGGCGGTGGGGCTTGCCGTGAAGCTCACCTCGCCGGGCCCGGTCTTCTTCCGGCAGAAGCGCCACGGCTTCAACAACGAGGTGATCGAGGTCTACAAGTTCCGCTCGATGTATACCGACCAGTGCGACTACAGTGCCGCCAAGGTCGTCACCAAGGGCGATCCGCGGGTGACCCCGGTCGGCCGCTTCCTCCGCAAGAGCTCGCTCGACGAGCTGCCCCAGCTCATCAACGTGGTGAAGGGCGACCTGTCCCTGGTGGGGCCGCGCCCGCACGCCCTGCAGGCCAAGGCCGCCAACACCCTCTACGACCAGGTCGTCGACGGCTACTTCGCGCGCCACAAGGTCAAGCCGGGGATGACCGGCTGGGCCCAGATCAACGGCTGGCGCGGCGAGACCGATACCAGCGAGAAGATCCAGCGCCGCGTCGAGCACGACCTGTACTACATCGAGAACTGGTCGGTGTTCTTCGACCTGCAGATCCTGGCGATGACCCCGCTGGCCCTGTTCAAGACCGAGAACGCGTATTGAGAGAGGGCAAGGGGAGGGCGGCCTTGCCGCGCTCTCCCCCGACAGGCCCTCACGCGATCCGCGGATCGTCACTCCGCCGTGGCGTTCACCGTCAGGCGGTCGAAGATCTTGCCCGGGCTCGGGGCGGTGCTGAAATCCATGAGGCCGAGACCGGCCGGATCCTTGGCGGCGGCGCTGACCGAGAGGCGGCCGGGCTTCACCACGAAGCGGGACACGGCCTGGCCGAGCGCCTTGGCGGAGGGCGAGCCGCCGAGCACGGCGGGGATCCCCAGCATCGCGGCGGTGCCATATTCGCGCTGCAGCTCCTCGGGCTTGAGGCTCTGGGCCTTGGCCTGCTGGTCGACGAAGCGCTGGAACAGCCCGCCATTCTCCAGGGTGAGGGCCAGGGACTTGGCGCTGGCACCGAGCAGCGCCAGGGAGGAGACCATCGGCTCGGGGTCGAACACCTCCTTGCCGATGCCGCCGATCGTGCCGGTGATCCGGGCGGTGCCCATATCCTTGCCGGTGAGCGTCACGTCCCGGAGCGTCACCTCCCGGGCGGCCTCGTCCCAGCGGGCATCGACCTGGCCGGACAGGTCGAGGGCGGTGTAGCCGAGGCCGGACAGGTCGGCGAGGACCGGTGCCGTGCTGTCGGGCGGGACCGCGCAGGTGAGGCCGTCGAAGGTCAGGCGCGAGGCGGTCGGCACGCCGTCACGCGGCTCGCTCATGGCGAGGGCGCCGCTGCGCAGGGCGAAGCGCAGGGGCCCCGAGGCGTTCAGCGGATCCTGCGGCGAGGCCTGCGCCGGCAGATCGACATCGAGGTTGTCCAGGGCGATCTGCCCCAGAGCCGGGGCGTAGCGGCGCATCTCGGCCTGATCGAGCGGGCCGGCGGCGGCGCGGCGCAGGCCTTCCAGCACCGGCTTGAGCGACAGGCCCGACAGGGTCAGCCCCTTCAGGGCGACGCGGCCGGCCGGGGCCTCGACCGCCAGGCCTTCGGCCTTCACCCGGCCTGCGCCCTCGACCTGGCCGGTGCCGTAGGTCAGGCGGGCGAGGCTCGCCTGGACCGGGCTCGGCTTCGGTCCGCCGCCCGGCGCCGCGAAGGTGATGCCGCTGATCTCGAGGCCGCCGATGTCGATCCCGTCGAGCAGGTCGGCGGCGAGGCCCGACAGGCGCGACCGCTCCGGACCCTCCGGCTTGGCGTTGCCGGCCCCCTCCGCGAGGGCCCGGACCGATTCGCCCCACGGGATCGTGGTCGGCCGGCCGGAGAGGTCGCGGGCGTCGATGCGGGCGATGCGGAGGGCCGCCCCGTCGGGGCCGGTGAGCGCGATGTCCTCGGCGGTCACCCCGCCATAGACCCGGATCGGCGCGGCATTGGGGCCGCCGGGCTCGGTGAACAGGCGCGCGAGGCCCGGAAGGTCGACCTCGCGGGCGCTCAGGCGGCCATAGGCGCCGGCCGCGTCGGGGCCCGGCCCCTCGACCGTCAGGGTGGCGCCGCCGGCCTCCAGCGTGCCGATCCGGCCCGCCGCCACGTCCCGGGCGACGACGTCGTGATAGACCGCGACCTGCACGCGCCCGCCGGCCGGCTGCTCGACCCGCAGCACCGGGATCACGATCTCGCGGGCGGAGAGCTTGTCGAGCCGGGTCCGCCAGGGGGCGGGACCGGCCGGATCCAGGATCGCCCGCGCCTCGTCCCGCGACAGGGCGGTGCCGCGCAGCTCGAGCTTCGGCGCCTTCAGGGTGACGGGGCCCAGGGGCAGCACCACCTCGTCGAGGGCGACCGACGCGTCCTGCGCCAGCGCCGGGCCGGCGAGCCACGGCATCGTCGCCGGCAGGGCGGCAGCCAGCGTGGCGCAGGCGACGGCGCCGAGCGCGGCCCGGGCCACGCCCGTTGTCAGAGAGCGGGTCATGGCGGAACGTCCCGGAGGGTTGGCAGGCGAAAGGTCGGCAGGCGAGGTTACAGCGAGAACGAGGTGCCGCAGCCGCAGGAGGCCGTGGCCTGCGGGTTCTCGATCTTGAACGACTGGCCGATCAGGTCGTTGACGAAGTCGATCGTCGCGCCCTCCATGTACGGGAGGGAGGTCGGGTCGACCAGCACCGTGGCGCCGTCCCGCTCCACCGCCAGGTCGTCGGCGGCGCGGTCCTTCGCGATGTCGAAGGCGTACTGGAACCCGGAGCAGCCGCCGCCATTCACGCTGATGCGCAGCATCGAGCCGGGGGGCTCGGCGCCCATGATCTCGTTGATGCGGCGGGCGGCGCGGGACGTCAGGGTGATCGGGGTCATCGACGGCTTCTCGGGTGGGGGTCCGACGTGCGATGGCAACATAAGAAGTGACGCCGTGCACCGCAACAGCGGGGCAGGGCCGGTCTGGGCGCCGAGCGCGGCGCTCGGGATGGCGGATGGGGGCTGGAACGTGAGACGGACAGGCGAGCGCTGGCGGGCCCCCTACGGCAGCGATCCGTTCGCGTCGCGCGGGCGGCTGATCCCGGAAAGCCCCTCGCCGACCCGCACCGACTTCCAGCGCGACCGCGACCGGATCGTGCATTCGGCCGCCTTCCGGCGGCTCAAGCACAAGACCCAGGTCTTCGTCCACCACGAGGGCGACCATTACCGCACCCGCCTGACCCATACCCTGGAGGTGAGCCAGATCGCCCGGGCGCTCGCCCGGGCGCTCGGCCTCGACGAGGACCTGGCCGAGGCCCTGGCGCTGGCCCACGACCTCGGCCACACCCCCTTCGGCCATACCGGCGAGGACGCGTTGCACGCCTGCATGGCCGAGCATGGCGGCTTCGACCACAACGCCCAGGCCCTGCGGCTGGTGACCCGTCTGGAGCGTCGCTACGCCACCTTCGACGGTCTCAACCTGACCTGGGAGACCCTGGAGGGGCTGGTCAAGCATAACGGGCCGCTCCTGACCCGGGACGGCCGGCCGACGCCGCATTACGCCGCGAGCGGCATCCCGGTGGCGATCACCGAGTACAACGCCGTCAACGACCTGGAGCTGGCGACCCTTGCCGGCCCCGAGGCCCAGGTGGCGGCCCTCGCCGACGACATCGCCTACGACGCCCACGACCTCGACGACGGGTTGCGCGCCGACCTCTTCCGCCTCGACGACCTGGCGGAGGTGCCGTTCCTCGCCGGGCTCCTCGACGAGATCCGCCGCACCTATCCGGGCCTGGAGCGCTCGCGGGTGGTGCACGAGCTCGCCCGCCGGGTCATCACCCGCTTCGTCGAGGACGTGATCGTCGAGGCCGAGCGGCGCCTCTCCGCCTTGCAACCCGCGGACGCCGTCGCGATCCGCCACGCATCGGCCCCGGTGGTGGCGTTCTCCGCGGCGATGGCGGCGGCCGACCGCGACATCAAGACCTTCCTGTTCGCCCGGATGTACCGGCATCCCGGCGTGATGGCGGTGCGCCGGCGCGCCGCCTCGATCGTCGAGGACCTGTTCGCCACCTTCCGGCGCGATCCCACCCGGATGCCCGAGGAGTGGAGCGCCGGCCTCTCCGGCTCCGACGACCCGCGCACCCCCCGCCGCGTCGCCGACTTCATCGCCGGCATGACCGACAACTACGCGGTGAGCCAGCACCGCCGGCTGTTTCCCGAGACGCCGGACCTGCACTGGGTGATCTGGCCGGGGTTGGAGGGGTAGGGGGAGTCGATCAACCCTTCGCGATCACCTTCTGCAAGCACACCGCATGGGTGTCGCGGTATCCCAGGTGATCGTAGAACCCGAGCACGCCCGCATTCTCCCGGCGCACCAGCAGCTGCACCTTCCACACGCCCCGCGCCGCCAGCCAGGCCTCGCCCGCCTCGACCATGAGCCGCCCGAGCCCGCTGCCCTGGTGCCCGGGCGCCACCGCCACGTAGTAGAGCCAGCCCCGGTGCCCGTCCTCGCCGGCCATCGCGCTGGCGACGACGCGGCCATCCAGCTCCGCCACCAGCACGGTGCCGTGCGGCTCGCGCCGGGCGAAGGCGATGTCGGTGGCCGGATCGTTCCAGGGCCGCGCCACCCCGGCTTCGTGCCACAGGGCGATCACCGCCGGCACGTCGGCCTCCTCGATCTCGCGGATCGTCGGACTCATGGTCGGGTTCTCGTCTCCGGTGCCGGCTTGCCGGGCGCGGCCCGGCGATCGAGGCGCTACACCATCGCAGGAGCGACCGGAATGCCCCGGCCGGTCGACCTCTCGATCGGGACCGACGTTCCGGCGGACCTGCCCTCCCGGTGCCCGACCGTCGACACGCGGCCCCCGGGCCTGACGCAGCGGATCGGACCGCCCGCCTCGCCGTCGACGCCCGCGATTTGACCGCTCACGGCCGATTTGCTTGTCTCCGGGTTCCTTCAACGACCACGGACGAGCCGATGATCCGTCTCCTGCCCCTCGCCCTCGCGGCTGTCCTGGCGCAAGCCGGCCTCGCACGGGCCGATGCCCTGACGATCGAGGGCGTCGCGATCAGCCGCGACGTGGAATGCGAGGGGAAGGACGTCGGGATCTACGGTGCGCAGAACGAGATCGCGCTCACCGGCCGGTGCGGTACCATCACCGTGCACGGCTCGGGCCACACGGTCAGATTCGAGGAGGGGGCGGGCCTCGCGGTTTCCGGCATCGACAACAGGGTGACGGGCGGCCGGGCCCGGGAGATCGCCGTGAGCGTGACCCAGAATACTGTCACGGCGACGCTCGTGGGTGGGGAGAGTCCGGGCCGGCTGACGACATCGGGCTCCGACAACCGGGTCTCCCTCGTCCTGGCCGGTCCGACGCAGCTTCGCGTGGCCGGCGCCGACCACAAGATAGAATGGGTCCGCGGCGAGGGCGCCCCCAGCCCCGAGGTGACGGCCTCGGGCGTCAAGAACGTCATCAAGGGCAAGCCGGAGGCGGCACGCCCGGCTCCGTGAGCCGCGACCGCCTCAGCCTCCCGGCGCGAACAGGTCGCGCTCCGCCTCGACAACCGCGTAGATGTGCTCGGCCACGGCGCGGATGCGGGCGAGGTCGCGGCTGTCGGCGTGCATCATCAGCCAGAAGCTGCGGATGAGCGACACCTCGTCCGGCAGCACGCAGGCGAGGTCTCGGCGCCGGGAGGCCATGAAGCAGGGCAGCACCGCAATCCCCAACCCCGCCACCGTCGCCTGGAGCTGGGCGTTGAGGTTGGCGCTGCGAAGCCTCGCGCTCGCCCCGGGCGCGACCTGGTGCAGGTAGTCGAGTTCCGGCGAGTAGAGCAGTTCGTCGATGTAGCCGATGAAGCGGTGGCCTTCGAGGTCGCGGCGCGTCCGGATCGGCGGGTGCTCCGCCAGGTAGGCGGGGGCGGCGTAGAGCTTGAGCGCGTAGTCGGTGAGCTTGCGCCCGACGATCCGCCCCTCCGGCGGCAGGCTCAGCCCGATGGCGATGTCGGCCTCGCGCTTCGACAGGCTGAACAGCCGCGCGGTCGCCACCAGCTCGATGTCGAGGTCGGGATGGCGCTCGATCAGCGCCGTCAGGCGGGGCGCCAGGAAGGCGCTGCCGAAGCCGTCCGGCGCGCCGATCCGCACCGTGCCGACGAGCCGCGAGGCCGCGCGGCCGATCGCCGCCTCGCCGTGGATGATCGCCGACTCGACCGCGTCGGCGGTCGCGACCAGGGCGAGTCCCGCTTGCGTCGCGGTGTAGCCGGAGGCGCGGCGGTGGAAGAGTTTTTCGCTTAAGCGCCGCTCCAGCCGGTCGATCCGCCGGATCACCGTGGCGTGGTCGACCCCGAGCCGGCGCGCCGCCGCCGAGACCGTGCCGGCCCGGTGCACCGCCAGCACGAAGCGGTAATCGTCCCAGACGTCACTTTTGGGCCCGTCCCGTTCCCGCATCCGCGCACACCCGTTCCGCTCTCCCGCCCCTTCCGCTATGTGGATCGCCAGGGCAAGGTGGCCCCAACACACGATCGATCCAGGGAGGATCCTCATGGCGCGCGAAGTCGGGCACTTCATCGGCGGCGAGCACGTTCCCGGCCGCTCGGGCCGCTATTCCGACATCTACCAGCCGATGACCGGCGAGGTGATCGGGCGCCTGGCGCTGGCGAGCCAGGCCGAGATGCGAAGTGCCATCGAGAACGCCGCCAAGGCGCAAGTGGCGTGGGCCGCCACCAACCCGCAGCGCCGCGCGCGGGTGATGATGCGCTTCCTCGACCTCGTCGCGCGCGAGATGGACAGCCTCGCCGACCTGCTCGCCCGCGAGCACGGCAAGACCATTCCCGACGCCAAGGGCGACATCCAGCGCGGCGTCGAGGTGGTGGAGTTCGCCTGCGGCATCCCGCATCTCCAGAAGGGCGAGTATACGGAAGGCGCCGGCCCCGGCATCGACATCTACTCGATGCGCCAGCCGCTCGGCGTGGTCGCCGGCATCACGCCGTTCAACTTCCCCGCCATGATCCCGATGTGGAAGTTCGCCCCGGCCATCGCCTGCGGCAACGCCTTCATCCTCAAGCCCTCGGAGCGCGATCCGGGCGTGCCGATGCGCCTCGCCGAGCTGATGATCGAGGCAGGACTTCCGGCCGGCATCCTCAACGTCGTCAACGGCGACAAGGAGGCGGTGGACGCGATCCTCGACGACGACATCATCCAGGCGGTCGGCTTCGTCGGCTCCTCCGACATCGCCCAGTACGTCTATGCAAGGGCGACCGCGAGCGGCAAGCGCGCCCAGTGCTTCGGCGGCGCCAAGAACCACATGATCATCATGCCGGACGCCGACATGGACCAGGCCGTCGACGCCCTGATGGGCGCCGGCTTCGGCTCGGCCGGCGAGCGCTGCATGGCGGTGTCGGTGGCGGTGCCGGTCGGCGAGAAGACCGCCGACGCGCTGATGAGCAAGCTGATCCCGCGGGTCGAGAGCCTGAAGATCGGCCCCTCCACCGATCCGAGCGCCGATTACGGCCCGCTCGTGACGAAGGCCGCGCTGGAGCGGGTGCGCAACTACGTGGAGATCGGCGTGAACGAGGGCGCCAAGCTCGCGGTCGACGGCCGGGCCTTCAAGATGCAGGGCTACGAGAACGGCTTCTACATGGGTGGCTGCCTGTTCGACCACGTGACGCCGGAGATGCGGATCTACAAGGAAGAGATCTTCGGCCCCGTGCTGTCGGTGGTGCGGGCCAAGGACTATGCCGAGGCGCTGCGGCTCCCCAACGAGCACGAATACGGCAACGGCGTCGCGATCTTCACCCGCGACGGCGACGCGGCCCGCGACTTCGCCGCCAAGGTGCAGGTCGGCATGGTCGGCATCAACGTGCCGATCCCGGTGCCGCTGGCCTACTACACCTTCGGCGGCTGGAAGCGCTCGGGCTTCGGCGACCTCAACCAGCACGGCCCGGACGCGGTGCGCTTCTACACCAAGACCAAGACGGTCACCCAGCGCTGGCCGTCGGGGGTGAAGGAAGGCGCGCAGTTCTCGATGCCGGTGATGCAGTAAGCGAGTCGGGCCACGCGGGCGCCATTCGGCGCCCGCAAAGGACGCGGGTTTTCCCTTCCCCAACGGAACTCGGGCTTGCCCGAGTTCCGCATCCCTGTGCCCAAGTCGGGCAAGCCCGACTTGGGTCGGGGGAGGGTAGCGAGCGGAGCGAGCCGGGAGAGGGGACGCCGCTTCCGGAAATGACGGAACCGTTCTGACGGGCGCTCCCTGGATCAGCGTCGCGCTGCCCCTCTCCCGCCCGGCGCACGAGTGCTTCGCACTCGCAGCCGTGCGCCCTCCCCCGCAGAGGGGGGAGGCGAAATCGTCGCCTTTTCCGGCTCCGGGCAGAGATAAAAATCGACACAGAACGGGAGGAACCGCCACATGACCCTGTTCACCCTCCCCGAGGACCAGATCGCCATTCGCGACATGGCGCGCAGCTTCGCGGCCGAGCGGATCGCGCCGCATGCCCTCGACTGGGACGAGCGCAAGCATTTCCCCCTCGACGTGCTGCGCGAGGCGGCGCAGCTCGGCATGGGCGGCATCTACATCTCGGAAGACCATGGCGGCTCCGGGCTGACCCGGCTCGACGCCGCCCTGATCTTCGAGGCCCTGAGCCTCGGCTGCCCGACGGTGGCGGCCTTCCTGTCGATCCACAACATGGCCGCCTGGATGATCGACAAGTTCGGCTCCACGGCCCAGCGCGAGCGCTTCCTGCCGCCGCTCTGCCGCATGGACGATGTCGCGGCCTATTGCCTGACGGAGCCCGGCTCGGGCTCCGACGCCGCGGCCTTGCGCACCGCCGCCCGCCGCGAGGGCGACCATTACGTCCTCAACGGCGCCAAGCAGTTCATCTCGGGGGCCGGCGCGGCCGATCTCTACGTCACCATGGTCCGCACCGGCGAGGCGGGCCCGAAGGGCATCTCGACCCTGGTGGTGCCGTCCGACGCGCCGGGCCTGTCCTTCGGGCCGAACGAGCGCAAGATGGGCTGGAACGCCCAGCCGACCCGGGCGGTGATCTTCGAGGAATGCCGCGTCCCGGTGGAGAACCGCCTCGGCGAGGAGGGGATCGGCTTTCGCATCGCCATGGCGGGGCTCGATGGCGGCCGGCTCAACATCGGCGCCTGCTCGCTGGGCGGCGCGCAAGCCGCCCTCGACAAGAGCCTCGCCTACATGGCCGAGCGCAAGGCCTTCGGGAAGCGCCTCGACGAATTCCAGGCGCTGCAATTCCGCCTCGCCGACATGGCGACGGAACTGGAGGCCGCCCGCGCGCTCCTCTACGGCGCCGCCGCCGCCCTCGACCGGAAGGATCCCGACGCCACCCAGCGCTCCGCCATGGCCAAGCGATTCGCGACCGATACCGGCTTCCGGGTCGCCAACGAGGCGCTGCAGCTTCACGGCGGCTACGGCTACCTGTCGGAATATGGCATCGAGAAGATCGTTCGCGACCTGCGGGTGCACCAGATCCTGGAGGGCACCAACGAGATCATGCGGGTGATCGTGGCGCGGGGCCTGGTGGGGAACTGAGACTTGGGGAACTGAGACGTGGGGAACTGAGACTTGGCCGCGTCACGCCGGGTGCGCCGCGAGGGCCCGACGGACCCCCTCGGGATCGTGCGCGATGACCGTGAGATATGCCTGGGCGGGCTGGTCGGGGACGGAGCGGCCCTGCTCCCAGTCCTGCACGGTATCGAGCGGGATGTGATAGCGCGCGGCGAATTCTTCCTGGGTCAGCGCGAGGGCCCGCCGCAAGGTTCGGATGCGAGGCAGGCGTCGGGCGCTGGCAAGGCCGTCCGGAGTGGTCGGGCGCGAATCCGGATCGGCCGCTGCAGCGACTGCGACCTCCTCGTCGGTCATCGAGCGCAGCGGAGCGGGCGCGAAAGCCGTCTCGCTTCCATCCGGCTGGCACCGCACGACGGTGCCGTCAGGACGAATTCTCGCGGAAATAATGCTCTCGCTCATGTCGCTCTGCCCGTCGCGCGGAGATCAAGCGGATCTCCTCACCCCGCTCCGTATAGGTCACGAACAGGATGACGCCGTCACACATGCCGAGCATGTTGATGCGCTCCTCTCCATAAGCTTCCCTGTCGTCGATCTGCTCGACGGCGAAGGGGTCGCGAAATGCTTTGGTGGCGGTCTCGAATGCGACGCCGTGACGGCGCAGATTCGAAGCCGCCTTCCGCTCATCCCAGGTGAATTCACTCCAGGTGAATTCACTCGCCATGGATGTACGGATTCCCCGCAACCGGTTCAACCAACCATAGGGCAACGAGGAAAACAATGATGACGCAGATCGCCTTCCTGGGCCTCGGCAACATGGGCGGCCCGATGGCCGCCAACCTCGTCGCGGCGGGCCACGTGGTGACGGGCTTCGACCTGATGCCGGAGGCGCTCGAGGCCGCCCGCGTGGCCGGGATCGCGGTGGCGGAGAGCGCCCAAGCCGCCGTGAAGGGAGCCGAGGTGGTGGTCACCATGTTGCCGGCCGGCAAGCACGTGCTCTCGGTCTACGACGCGGTGCTGCCGCACGTGGCCGCGGGCGCCCTGCTGATCGACTGCTCGACCATCGACGTCGCCAGCGCCCGGGCGGCGCATGACAAGGCGAAGGCCTGCGGTCTCGCGAGCCTCGACGCCCCGGTCTCCGGCGGGGTCGGCGGCGCCAAGGCCGCGACCCTGACCTTCATGGCCGGTGGCGCGCCGGAGGCGTTCGCCCGGGCCGAGCCGATCCTCGCGAAGATGGGCCGCAAGGTGGTGCATTGCGGCGAGGCGGGTGCCGGCCAGGCGGCCAAGATCTGCAACAACATGATCCTCGGCATCTCGATGATCGGCGTCGCCGAGGCCTTCGTGCTGGCGGAGAAGCTCGGCCTGTCGCATCAGGCCCTGTTCGACGTCGCCTCGACCTCGTCGGGCCAGTGCTGGTCGCTGACCACCTATTGCCCGGTCCCCGGCCCGGTGCCGGCCTCGCCGGCGAACAACGACTACAAGCCCGGCTTCGCCGCCGCCTTGATGCTGAAGGATCTGCGCCTCGCCCAGGAGGCTGCCGCAAGTGCCGGGGCGGCGACCCCGCTCGGCGCCCAGGCCGAGGCGATCTACGCCGCGTTCGAGGCGGCCGGGCAGGGCGGCACCGACTTCTCCGGCATCGTCCGGCACCTGCGGGAGGCGGGACGGGACTAAGCAGGGTTGCATGGCGCAACTCTGCTCGGGTTCCTGGTCTCGCATCGATGTCGCCGCCGGACCGGCGACCGCTTCAGTACCGGCCGTTCGCGGCCGGCGCACCGGAAGATGCCGGGCGGACGCATCGACGGATCGTCGCCGGCGCCAGGCCCGTGGGGCAGACGGCCCTGGGATAGACTTAACAGAGGACAGAGATCCTATCTTGCTTTCGGTATAGGGCTGGTCCCACAGAGTCGGGCGAAAGCGCGTCGATGTGTGGAGACGAACGGGGGCCGCCCACCGATTGGCGTTCTGAGACTTGGCTTTGCCATGCCGGGCCAGCCGGCGCATCGCCTGTCCGCGACCGTCCCCGCGAGGCGTGGCCCTTCGGCGCCGGGGAGATGGCGGGACGGATCCGCGCCCATGATTGGTCGAGCACGCCGCTCGGTGCCCGTGAATCGTGGTCGGACCGCCTCACGCTGATGGTCGAGCAGGTGCTCGCCAATCCCCTCGTCGCGACGCTTGCCTGCGGCCCCGCGCACGTCCTGATCTACAACGACGCCGCGTCCCGCCTCTACGGCGACCGGCACCCCTCCGCCCTGGGCCGCCCGCTTCCGGACAGCTTTCCGGAGGGCTGGGCCACCGTCGCCCCCTACTACGCGCGCGCCCTCGCCGGCGAGACCGTGCGCGTGGTCGGGCAGCCGCTCGATACCCGTGGCGAGGGAGCGGCGACCGAGGTCTTCGACGCCTTGCTCGTGCCGGTCCGGGAGGCGGATGGCCGGGTCGCCCACGTTCACATGACCGGCATCGAGATCGCCGGCGGCCTGCGCTCCGAGGTGAGGCGCCGCGAGAGCGAGGCGCTGCTGGCCGCCGCCTTCGAGAGCGTGCCGGCCGGGGTCGCCGCCATCGATACCGGGGGACGGGTCGTCCTCGCCAACGCCGAGTTCCGCCGCTTCCTGCCGACGGGCGTGATCCCGTCGCGCGATCCCGAGCGGGGGTCCCGCTGGCGGGCCTGGACGGGGCAGGGCGACAGGCTCGACCCGTGCGACTATCCCGGCGCGCGCGCCCTGCGCGGGGAGCGGGCGATCCCGGGACAGGACATGCTCTATACCGACGACGACGGTCGCGAGATCTGGACCAACGTCGTGGCGGTCCCGACCTTCGGCCGAGCCGGCCAGGTGAACGGCCTCGTCAGCGTGATCAGCGACATCGACGAGCGCAAGCGGAGCGCCGAGGCGCTCCGGCAGGGCGAGGCCTGGCTGGTCGGGCAGAAGGAGGCGTTCCAGGCCGCGATGAACGGCGCGCCGCTCGAGGCCTCGCTGGACATCCTGATCCGCACCGCCATCGAGCAGGCGGGCGACGGACGCCGTTGCGCCTTCTACATCGCCGATCTCGAGGGCAAGGCGCTGCGGCACGTGGTCGGCATGCCGGAGGCCTATGCCTTGTGCGTGGACGACTTCGCGATCTCGCCCGAGTCGCTGGCCTGCGGCCTCGCGGTGGCCCGGGGAGAGCCGGTGATCACCCCCGACGTCGCGGACGAGCCGCGCTGGGCGCCGTGGCTGCGGATGGCGCGGGACGTCGATGACCGCGGCTGCTGGTCGTTCCCGGTCGAGACGACGGCGGGCAAGCTCGTCGGCAGCTTCGCCATGTATTTCCGCGAGCCGCGCCAGCCGACCCGGCGCGACCGCGACATGGCCGCGGCCCTGACCCAGACCGCAGCGATCATCATCTCGCACCATCACGAGACCGAGGAACGCGCCCAGGCCGAGCAAGCCCTGCGCGCGAGCGAGGAGCGCCTGATCGGGTTCGGCGAGGCCTCCTCGGACGTGCTCTGGATCCGCCATGCCGAGACGCTGCAATGGGTCTACCTCACCCCCGCCTTCGAGGCGATCTACGGGCTCGGCCGCGAGGCGGCGTTGCGCGGCGACAACATGGCGGGCTGGCTCAACCTGATCCTGCCCGAGGACCGCGAGCACGCCCTTGCCAACATCCGGCGGGTGCTCGGGGGCGAGCGCGTCGATTTCGAGTACCGTATCCGGCGGCCCGGTGACGGCGCGGTGCGCCGCCTGCGCAACACCGACTTTCCCATGCGCGACGCCACGGGCGCGGTGCGCTGGCTCGGCGGCGTCGGCCGCGACATCACGGAGGAGCGCGAAACCGCCGAGCGCATGGAGGTGCTGGTCGCCGAGTTGCAGCACCGCACCCGCAACCTCCTCGGGGTCGTCAAGTCGCTCTTCCAGGAGACGATGCGCAGGAGTGACACGCTCGCCACCTTCAACGAGCGGTTCGGCGAGCGGCTGGACGCGCTCGCCCGGGTCAACGCCCTGCTCGCCCGCTCGGGCCAGCCGGGCATCACGATCGGCGAGCTGGTCCACGCCGCGCTGGACGCCCTCGGCGGGGGCACGATCGGGGAGCGCATCCGTCTCGAAGGCCCGGAGGTGAAGCTGCGCAGCTCGGTCGTCCAGACCCTGGCGCTGGCTCTGCACGAACTGGCCACCAACGCCCGCAAGTACGGCGCCCTCGCGACGGAGCGGGGACGCCTCGCGGTGACCTGGTCGGTGCGCGAGGCGGAGGAAGGGGCGCGGCTGGTCGTGGACTGGACCGAGCGCGGAGGCCCCCCGCTCGAGAGCCGGACCGAGCCGGGCGGCTACGGCCGGGAATTGATCGAGCAGGCGCTGCCCTACGCGCTCAAGGCCCGGACGCACTACACGCTGGGCGAGACCGGCGTGCATTGCTCCATCGACCTGCCGCTCGCCAAGGTGCCAATCGCCAAGATGTCACTCGCCGAGCGGCCGCCACGAGAGGGAGGGCGATCATGACCGTGCCGCAGACGCTGCCGGGCTACAGGGTGCTGCTGGTGGAGGACGAGTACTTCATCGCCATGGAATTGGCCGACCTGTTCCGGCGCCGCGGGGCCGACGTGGTCGGGCCGGTGCCGAGCGTCGACGAGGCGCTCGATCTCATCGCGGCCAATGCGCGGCTCGACGGCGCGGTGCTCGACATCAACCTGCACGGCGAGATGGCCTACCCGGTCGCCGACATGCTGGTGGCGCGCAAGGTCCCGTTCGTGTTCGCCACCGGCTACGACCGCGAGACGCTGCCGCCGCGCTTCGCCCAGGCCCGCTTCTGCAACAAGCCGGTGGTGGTGGAGCAGGTCGTGCAGGCGTTGCTCGGTTGAGCGACGCGCCTCCGCTCGGCGGCGTATCGACGGCAAAAACGGCCGCCGGGCATGTGCCCGGCGGCCGTCGAGACGGGCGGGCCCTCGCAGGCCCGCCTTATCGGCTCAGGTGATCGTGCGATCAGAGGCCGTTGAACTTGTAGCTGAACCCGGCGCGGACCAGGTTGCCCTCGGTGTGGAAGCGCGAGGTGTAGGAGCCGCGCGGCTGGGGGCCGACGCCGCCATTCACCACCAGCGCGGTGTTGTTGACGAGCACGTTGCGGCTGCCGAGGTCGTAGTGCAGGTACTCGGCCTTGATCGTCACCGCCTGGGACTGGATGCCGAGCAGGCCGAGCAGGCTGAAGCGCGACAGGAACGAGTCGGTCGGCAGGGCGTATTCGATGCCGCCGCCATAGGCGTAGCCGGTCTCGAGGTCGTTGTAGCGGCCCGCATAGGCCAGGGCGAGCGGCGGGTTGGCGCCGGCCGTGGTGTAGAAGTTGGCGCGGTAATCGACGCCGCCATAGGCGAAGCCGCCCATGCCGTAGACGAAGACGCGGTCGAAGGCGTAACCGACGCGACCGACGACGGTGCCGAGCCAGGACAGCTCCTGACGGAAGGCGCTCGGGTCGGAGAAGCCGTTATTCGCGGCGAGCTGCGGGCCGAGATAGAAGGTGTTCTTGTGGATGTCGGTCCAGGCCCAATCGGCCTGGAGGCCGACCACGAAGCCCGAGCCCGGCGTGAACTGGTAGTTGTAGCCGAAGCCGCCGCCGATATTGGCCAGGCCATCCTGCTCGTTGCGCACCACCGGCGGGCGACGCAGGGTCGTCACGTTGCCGATCGTGTTGGTGGGCACCAGATCGTTGCCGATCGTGTTGATGCGCTGCCGATCGGTGAAGGTGTAGTCGGTGTGCAGGCCGGCATAGAAGCCGGTCCAGGTGAAGACCGGCACCGGCGTGAAGACCGGCGGCGGGGCGACGCGGGCCGGCAGGTCGGCCGCGGAGGCCGCTCCGGCGAGGAGCGACGTCGCGGCGCCGGCGAGCATGAGCTTCTTGATCACTGGAATACGCCCCGGTTTGAGCGAAAATGTGTCCGGAGGCTAGCTTGAGCGTGGCCCGGCGCCTATGACCGCCGCGCCACACCCGGCCGGCGACCGGCATAGTGTCTGGATTTTTTCCGTGCCCTTTCGCACGGTCCGGCCCGAGGCGGCCGCCGAACCCCGAGGAACGATGCCCGCGCAGCATGATGCAAGACCTCACGGCACGGGATCCCGCTCCCGCGCCCTGATGATCCAGGGCACCGGTTCGGATGTCGGCAAGTCGCTGATCGTCGCCGGGCTCGCCCGGGCCTATGCGCGCCGCGGCCTGCGGGTGCGGCCGTTCAAGCCGCAGAACATGTCGAACAACGCCGCCGTCACGCGGGATGGCGGCGAGATCGGCCGCGCCCAGGCGCTCCAGGCCCGGGCGGCCGGCGTGCCACCCTCCGTGCACATGAACCCGGTGCTGCTGAAGCCCCAGAGCGAGACCGGCTCGCAGGTGGTGGTGCAGGGCCGGATGGTCGGCACCGCGCGGGCGCGCGAGTACCAGGAGTGGAAGCCGCGGCTCCTCTCCGCCGTCGTCGAGAGCTTCGGGCTCCTGCGCGCCGAGTCCGACCTGGTGCTGGTCGAGGGCGCGGGCTCGGCCTCGGAGGTCAACCTGCGCCGGGGCGACATCGCCAATATGGGCTTCGCCCGCGCCACCGGCACGCCGGTGGTGCTCCTCGGCGACATCGACCGCGGCGGGGTGATCGCGAGCCTCGTCGGCACCAAGGCGGTGATCGACCCGGAGGACGCCGCGATGGTGCGGGGTTTCCTCGTCAACCGGTTCCGCGGCGACCCGGTGCTGTTCGCCGACGGGATGAGCCTGATCGCCGCCCGCACCGGCTGGGAGGCGCTGGGCCTGATCCCGCATTTCCCCGAAGCCGCGCGCCTGCCGGCCGAGGACGTGCTGGGGCTCAAGGGCGCCGAGCGGCCGGGGGCCAAGGTCGTGGCGGTGCCGGTCCTGCCCCGCATCGCCAATTTCGACGACCTCGACCCCCTGCGGGCCGAGCCCGGGGTGAGCGTGGTGCTGGTCGAGCCCGGCCGGCCGATCCCGGCCGAGGCCGACCTCGTGCTGCTGCCCGGCTCCAAGACGACGATCCCCGACCTCGCCTTCCTGCGCGGGCAGGGCTGGGACATCGACATCCTGGCCCATCGCCGCCGCGGCGGGCGGGTGCTCGGCCTGTGCGGCGGCTACCAGATGCTCGGCACGACCCTGAGCGATCCGCTGGGGATCGAGGGAAAGCCCGGGACTGTGGCGGGGCTCGGGCTCCTCGACGTCGCGACGGTGCTGACCGCCGAGAAGCGGCTGGCGGCGGCCGGCGGCGTGAGCCTGCCGGACGAGACCCCGTTCACCGGCTACGAGATGCATGTCGGCGAGACCGGCGGGCCCGATTGCGGCCGGCCGCTTGTGCGCCTCGCCGATGGCCGCCCCGACGGCGCGGTCTCGGCGGACGGGCTCGTTTGCGGCACCTACGTGCACGGCCTGTTTTCCGACGAACGGCAGCGTGCCCTGTGGCTGGGCCGCCTCGGCGCCGCGCCGGGGCCGGAGGCCTACGAGGCGGTGATCGAGCGCGTGCTCGACCGCCTCGCCGACCATCTCGAGGCGCATGTCGATTGCGACCGGTTGCTCGCCCTGGCGACGTAAGTTCCGGTCTGCACGACATCACGGGAATGTCTTGAATCTGAACACTGATCGGGTCACCCCGGGGATCGCCGCGGGCGAGGGGCCGGGATGATCCTGGAGAGTCGATCATGGCTCCATTCTGTCCCGGGCGTATCCTGGGACACCTTCGGGCCTAACCTTGTGAAACCGTCATCGCCCGCTCCGCCCCCGGCCCTGGTGGCGCGCCTCGCCCGGGCCTTTCGCGATCAGGATGGTGACCTGTCGCGGCTGGCGCTGGCGCTGACCGAGGCGCCGGAGGCCTCGGACCCGGTGCAGCGCAAGATCCGCTCGCCGCAGGGATTCCTGGTCGCGGCGATGCGCAGGCTCTTCCTCGCGCCTCCTCCGTCCCGGGCGGTCCCGCCGCCCGCGGGAAGGAACGGGCCGTGTTGCCGCTGGGGAAGATATCTCTATCGTGACCGCCATGTCCGGCTTCCCCCTGCCCATCCTCGACACGTCCCGTCTCCGCCTGCGCCTCGTGGCGCCCGAGGATGCGGAGCCCACCGCCGCCCTCATGACCCCGGCGGTGAGCCGGTGGCTCGCCTCCTGGCCGTCGCCCCTCACCGTCGCGATGGCGCGGGAGCGGATCGCGGCGGCGAGGGCGCTGGCGGAGGCGGGGCAGGCATTCTCCCTTGCGGTGACCACCCGGAGCGATGATGCGCTTCTCGGCTGGATCATGCTCCACCGGGCCGGCGACGATCCGCGAACGGCCACCCTCGGCTACTGGCTCGGCGAGGCCCATCATCGCCGCGGCTACCTGCCCGAGGCGGCGCGGGCGGTCGTCCCGGCCGCCTTCGCCTGGCTCGACCTCGACCGGATCGAGGCGAGCGCCCATCCGGAGAACGCCGCCTCCTTCGCGGTGATGCGGGCCTGCGGCCTGACCTTCCGGCGCGAGGCGGTGATGCACGCCCCGGCCCGCCAGCGCGACGAGACCGTGCACGTCTACGGCATCGACCGCGACGGCCTCACCCCGGCAGGGCCTCCAGGCACAGCTCGAAGGTGATGCAGGCGGCGTTGGCACCGCGCCGCAGCACCCCCTCGTGGATGGCGCCCGCGACATCCACCACGGCGATGTCGAGATGGGCGCACGGGGACCCGTCCGGCCCCGGTGCCACTCGGCCGTCGCGGATCAGCACCTCGCTCGCATCGGTCGGGATCACCCGCCCGTCGGCGAAGGCCGGCCGCACGATGCTGCCGATGCCGCGCACCCGTGCCGCCGCGAGGCCGTGCGCCCGGGCTGCCGCCTCGATCGCGGCATGGATCTCCTCGTTCGGCTGGATCTTCAGCAGCAGGCAGCCCGGCGCCGGCGCCTGCAGGGAGGCCGGAGTGAAGAGCGAGAAGTTGGTCTCCGCATCCGGCTCGACCCGCCAGGCCGCCCCCGCCGTCCCCCAGGCCTCGGCCCGGACGGCTTGCGCGACGACCACCTCCGCCGGCAGGAGGTGGCCGGCGCGGCGGCGCCCGTCGGCCTCGATCCAGGTGCCGTGGACGTGCAGGAAGGCCGCGCCGTCGCGCTCGCCGAAGGTGGCGCTCGCCCGCTCCAGCCGCGTCTCGCCCGGCGGCCGGAAGGTCTCGCTGTAATAGGCCGCGAAGCGCGGATCGGCGGAGAGGGCCGGCATCACGTAGGCGAAGGGCGAGAAGCTCCCGCCCGAGAGGTGCACCACGCCGCCCCGCATCCCGGCCTCGGCGAGCGGCCCGGCGACGGCGTCGAGGAGCGTGCGCCCCGGCGCCAGCGCGACGACGCCGTGGATCAGGCCGCCGCCGGAGGCCAGCCAGCGCTCGGACCGCACGGGGCCCGGCTGCGCCAGGGTGGCGAAAGGGGGGGCGGCCCCGGGCCGGCTCAGGGTCGCCGTCACGCCTGCGCCCCCTGGTCGAGGAGGCCGGCCGCCTCCAGCTCTTCGCGCACCATCTTCTTGGTGATCTTGCCGTAGCCGGATTTCGGCAGCGACGCGCGCAGGATGACCCGCCGGGGCAGCTTGTAGCGGGCGACCTTGTCGAACAGGAACGCCATCACGTCCTCCTCGGTCAGCGCCATGCCCTCCCGGGGCACGCAGACCGCGATGCCGATCTCGCCCCAGGTCGGGTCCGGCACGCCGAGCACCGCCGTCTCGGCCACCGCCGGATGGGCCAGGATCTTCTCCTCGATCTCCCGCGGGTAGATGTTCGAGCCGCCCGAGATGTACATGTCGGAGGCGCGACCGGTGATGTAGAGGAATCGCTCCGCATCGAGGAAGCCGAGGTCGCCGGTGCGGAACCAGCCGTCCCGGAACGCGTCCGCGTTGGCCTTCGGGTTCTCCCAGTAGCCGGCGAAGACCGCCGGGCCGCAGACGCAGATCTCGCCGGTCTCACCCGGTCCGACCTCGCGCCCCTCCGGGTCCTGGATCTGCACCTGCATCCCGGTGCGCTCGAAGCCGCAGGTGCCGATCTTCACCGCCGGCCCGTCCTCCGCCTCGTGCAGCGCAGGGGGCAGCACCGTGATGTTGCCGGTGACCTCGCCGAGGCCGAAATACTGCACGATCACCTTGCCCAGGGCGCGCAAGGCCCGCTTCTGGTCCTCGCGGTACATCGGCGCGCCGGCATAGATGATGTAGCGCAGCGAGGAATGGTCGTTGGCGTCGACCGCCGGGTGCTCGACCATCATCTTCAGGATCGTCGGCACCGTGAACATGTTGGTGATCCGGTGGCGCGCCACCAGGCCCCAGACCTCGGCGGCGTCGAAGCGCTCGGAGGCCGGCAGCACCGAGGTCACCGCGCGGGCGACCTGGGCCACGGCATGCACCCCGGCCCCGTGCGAGAGCGGCGCCACCACCAGCGAGGCATCGGTCTCCGGGCTCGTGCCCGGCATCAGGTCGCAGAGGTGGTTGGTGATGACGAAGGCCATCTGGCCGTGGGTCAGCACCGCGGCCTTCGGCTTGCCGGTGGTGCCGGAGGTGTAGAAGAACCAGCACGGGTCGTCGTGCTCGACCGCGGCATTCGCCACGGACCGGCCGGCGCCCTCCGCCACGACATCCTCGTAGGCCTCGCCCTCGGCCGGGCCCCCGCCGATGACGATGACGCGGCTCAGGTCCGGGCAGGCCGCCCTGACCGCGGCGACATGGTCCGGGTAATCGGCGTGGCACAGGAAGGCGGTCGCGCCCGATTGCTGCGCCAGATAGGCGACGTCGTCCGGCATCAGCCGGAAGTTCGTCGGCACGAAGACCGCGCCGAGCCGGAACGCCGCGTACATGATCTCCAGGATGGCGTTGCCGTTGCGGGCATGGACCAGCAGCCGGTCGCCCTTGCGCACCCCGCGGGTGGCGAGCGCCGCGGCCAGGCCCGAGACCCGGGCGTCGAAGGCGCTCCAACTCCAGCTCCGCTCGCCCCACACGATGGCCGGGCGGTCCGGGTGACGCGCGGCGGCCTGGGTGAGGGAATGGGCGAGGTTCATCACCCGGCGCGACATCGGCCTCATCGGGCAGCCCTCCGGCTCGTCGTGATCACGTCGGTCTCCTCCCTGATGGCAGCGGCCGTTCTGCTCGTCGCGCGTCGCAGGACCTTACGACGCTCCGGGCGGGAAGCGGAAGCGCGGGGCGTGCATGCGCCGCCTCACGCGGTGCGAGACTTGAAGCTGAGCCGGTGATGCCGGGTGAGGCCCCGGGCCGTCATCGCGGCCCGGTGGGCGGCCGTGCCGTAGCCGACGTTGCGCTCCCAGGCATAGGCCGGGTGGCGTCGCGCCAGCGCCCGCATCAGCCGGTCGCGCGCCACCTTGGCGACGATCGAGGCGGCGGCGATCTGCGGCACCAGCCGGTCGCCGCCGACGAAGGCCCGGCAGGGCAGGGGCAGGCCGGGGGGCACGTCGCGCCCGTCCACCGCGACCTCGGCCGCGAGGCCGAGACGCCCGACCGCCCGACGCATCGCGTCGAGGGTGGCGGCCCGCACGTTGATCCGGTCGATCAGGTCGCGCGAGGCTCCGGCGAGCGCCACCCGCCCGGCCGCCGCGATCTGCGGCGCCAGGCGCTCGCGGGTGGCGGCGTCGAGGCGCTTGCTGTCGTCGAGGGCTTCCAGGAGGTCGCCCGGCAAGGCGGCGGGATCGAAATGGACCGCCGCCACGATCACCGGGCCGCAGAGCGCGCCGCGGCCGACCTCGTCGCAGCCGATCAGGACGGGGTAGCGGGCGGCGTGGCGGGCATCGAACGGGCGCATCGCGCAGATGTGCGGCCGTTTCGGTTTCGAAATTCCTTTCATGCAACCCTTGGGATTTGCTTCCCGGCGGCTCGGCGCGATGATCGGCTCCCATGACGGCGCGCCGACGGCGCCGGATCCGGGAAGGGGCATGCGGGAGCCTGCGCGGCGATGACGCGCTCGCGTCTGGCACGCGGTGTGCCGCTCCCGATCTCCGGCCCCGCCCGGCCCGGATTCAACCGCTGGAGGTATGCCGCCCATGAAGGTCGTCCTCGCCCTCGCCGCGCTCTCCCTCGTTCAGCCGACGCATTCCTGGTACCCCTACGAGTGCTGCTCGGACCAGGATTGCGAGCCGATCTCCGATGCCGTCGAGGTGCCGGGCGGCTACGAGACCCACGGGATCTTCGTGCCGCTGGCGAAGGTGCGGCCGAGCCAGGACGGCCGCTTCCACTGGTGCCACCGCGGGACCACGGTGCTCTGCTTCTTCGCGCCGCTCGCGGGGTAGGACCGCTCCGGGCCGGGAACCCCTCGGCTGAAGGACGTCTTGGCTGAAGGACATCTTGGCGGGCGGAAGGCTTGCTGGCACCACGAGGCGGCGGGCGCGTTCCCTTAGGGCAGTCGCCCGCAAGACCCGCAGGGCAGTCGCCCGCAAGAGGAGGATGCATGACCACGCCGCCGCGGCAGAACCCCTTCCTGGCGCTCGCCTTGCCCATCGCGCTCCTGGCCGGAGCCCTGACGATCGGGTTCTGGACGCTCGACCACATCCGGGTCGCCCGCGCCCGCGCGCTCACCGCCCAGATGTGGTCGCAGCCCTGAGCCGCCGGCTCAAAAAAGGGACCGCGCTCCGAAGAGGCGGTCCTGAAGTCTTTGGGTCTCGAAACCTCTGGAGGAGGCCCGGCCCGCCGGCATCGCGGGGGCTGGGGGGCTGGGAACCGGAGCGGCCGACGAGCCGGGCCAAGAGGTCGGTTCTTCCCTACGCGCGCATCAAGGCCGGCGCGCGGCGTGATTGTGGCGCTTTGTGGGCGGTCTGGCCCGTTTCCGGATATTTCTGATTCGCATCGTCGAGTTACTGCCGCCCTGTCGCTCCCGCGCAACCCTTGCGGGGCCGTTGGCGTGATCCCATCATGGTCGCAGGCGGGTCGTTCGCCGGCTCGTCACCTCCGCGTCCGGTCCCGGGCGCGAATCACCCCGACAAGCAGGAGACACGATGAGCGAAGGAGAGACGGCCGAAAGCTGGAGCGCCGGCGCCCACGTGGTGCCTTTCCCGCGCGCCGCACCGCAGGTGTCATTCCATCGCGACGAGCTGCGCATCATCCTGAACCTCTACGGCCGCATGGTCGCCGAGGGCGAGTGGCGGGACTACACGATCGACTTCACCCGCGAGAAAGCGGTGTTCGCCATCCACCGCCGCACCTCCGAGCGGCCGCTCTACCGCATCGAGAAGGACCCGCGCCTCGCCCGCCGCCAGGGCGCCTATGCGGTGATCGCCGAGACCGGGCGCATCCTGAAGCGCGGGCACGACCTGGCCCAGGTGCTGAGGGTTCTGGAGAAGCCGCTCCGGGTGGTGTGAGGATGCCCGAGGCCCGGTCCCGGAGGGCGAGAACGGCCGGACCCTCCCCTTGACGAGGCGGGAGGGTTCGGGGCGGCGCAAACCACCCCTTAACGCTCCCGGCTCGCATCCTGGCCTTCACCCTCCGGCAAGCATCTTTGCCAACCGGAACGACAGCTTTCCCGGCGGATTATCACGTGGCTCATAAGGTCACGCTCGAGGACCGCAGGGATGCACAAGCAGAGTGGATGGGCCGCGGCGATGGTCGTCGCGGCGGCGATGGCGGCTGGTCCGGCCGCGTCACGGGAGCTGGTCGCCTTCGACGCCGCGGCCGAGCCCGGCACGGTGGTGGTGCGCACCGCCGAGCGGCGGCTGTACTTCGTCAACGGCGACGGGACGGCGATCCGTTACCCGGTGGCCGTCGGCAAGGCCGGCAAGCAATGGACCGGCTATGCCCGCGTCGACGGAAAATACCTGCGGCCGGCCTGGTCGCCGCCCGACGAGGTGAGGCGGGACAATCCCCGCCTGCCGGACGTGATCGCCGGCGGCTCGCCGAGCAACCCGATGGGCGCGGCGGCCCTGACCCTCGATCGCGGCGAGTACGCGATCCACGGCACCAACCGCCCGGGCTCGATCGGCACCTTCGCATCCTATGGTTGCATTCGCATGTACAACCAGGACGTGGCGGACCTCTACGGTCGCGTCCAGGTCGGCGCGACGGTGGTGGTGACGCGCTGACGGTTCGTCGAACGAGGCCCGCTCGATCCGTTCGCGAATCCGACGAGCGCGGGATCCCCCTCCGGACGGTCCCGGGCTTGCCCGGGATCGCTGCGAGGTGTGGGAGAGGGAAGAGGCGTTCGAGCTTTACCGAACAGAACGCGCGGACATCGTCTCAGCCCTCGCGCCCGTGCACCTGCGCCGGCGGCGCGGTCGCCTCGATGGCGGTGAAGGTCTCGAGGATGCGATAGGTGTGCTCGGCGCCCGCCGGCACCAGCCAGGAATCGCCCGGCTCCAGCCGCACGGTCTGGCCCTCGACCACCAGCTCGGCCCGACCGGCGATGACGTAGCCGACGGTCTCGTAGTCGCGGGCGGCTTTCGGCTTGTCGTCGGTCGGAGGCTCGTCCGCCCAGAGCCGCATCGACACACGCTTGCCCGAGGCGAGGTAGCGCTGGCCACCCGGTCCCCGGGGTGACTGCCCACCGGACACTTTCTTGATCGTCGTGTCGCCCATGGTTCCCGCTCCTGTCGGAGGTCTCGCGACCCCAACGGGAGCGGAGGACGGGCGTTCCTGATCTCGAGGTCAGCGGAGCGTCGCGGCGATCGCCCGCTGGATGCCGCGGATGTCGGCCCCGCGCTTGAGCGTGCGGGTGATCGGGTCGGACCGGCCCGAGATCCAGATCGTCAGCTCCGAATCGAGGTCGAAATTGCCGGCATTCTCGATCGCGTAGGAGGTGATCGCCCGGTAGGGCACCGTGAGATAGGAGACCTTGCGCCCGGTCACGCCCTGCTTGTCGACCAGGATCATCCGCCGGTCGGTGAAGACCATCAGGTCGCGGATCACCCGGAACGCCACCTGCACGGTCTCGCCCGGGACCAGCATCCCGTCGAGTTCCTGGGCCACCGCCTCCGGCGCCACGTCGCTGCCATGGCCGAGCAGGCCGTCGAGCAAGCCCATGTCGGTCCTCCTCAGAAGTCGGTCGCCAGACCCTTCACTTCCCAATCGTCGTAGCGCACCGGCTCCAGGCCGCCGCGCCCGTTGATCTCGCGCTCGCGCCGGATCTCCTCGGCCCGGGCGTCGATCTCGGCCCGACGGGCCTCGGCCTCGGCGAGGGCACGCTGCGCGGCCGGGGACAGGGGCTTGCGGGGAACCGCCTCGCTCTCGCTCATCCGGGGAAGCGCCTCGCTCTCGCTCATGGGTCGACTCTCAAAGGTCCAAGCTCGTGCCGCGGCGCTTGCATCTCGGGCGGCCGGATGCCACCCCGGCGCAAAGGCCGGCGCGTTCCCCCGAGGTGGAGGGCGCCGGCGGCAGCGTCAAGATCAGGCCCGTGGATGGGCGAGGCTCGCGCGGGCTGTTTCGAGGCCCGCCCGCGGGCGCGGTGGAGTGAGGATGGACGGACAGCACAACGGGGTTGCGGGACCGGAGGTCGCGGGCTTGCCGGCGCGGCGTCTCGCCTGGGGGATCGTGGCGGACCTGCTCGGCAAGAACCGCGGCACGGCGCTCGATGACGTCATGGAGCCGGCGGCGCACCGGGCCGCCCTGCCGCCCCAGGATGCGGGCCTTGCCCGCGCCATCGCCACCACGACGTTCCGGCATCTCGGGGTGATCCGCCACGCCCTCGGCCAGCGCCTGGCCAGGGGCCTGCCGGAGGACCAGCCGGGGCTCGTCGCCCTGCTCGCCACCGGCGCGGCGCAGATCCTCTACCTCAATGTCCAGGATCATGCCGCCGTCGACCTGGCGGTGCGCCTAGCCAAGGCCGAGCCCGGCCTGCAGCACCTCGCCGGCCTCGCCAACGCGGTGCTGCGCCGGATCGCCCGCGAGCGCGACGCGATCCGCCAGGAGGGCGATGCCGAGCCTCTGCGCCTCAACACGCCGGATTGGCTCGCGCGGCGCTGGGTCGCGGCCTATGGCGAGGCGACCGCGCACGCCATCGCCGCCGCCAATGCCCGCGGAGCGGGGCTCGACCTCACCCTGCGCCCCGGTGCCCCGGTTCCTGAGGGCCTCGACGGGCGGCGCCTGCCGGGCGGTCTGAGCCTGCGCCTCGACGATGCCCGCACGCCCGTGCCGGACCTGCCGGGGTTCCAGGACGGCGCCTGGTGGGTGCAGGACGCCGCGGCAGCCCTGCCGGCCCATCTCCTCGGGGCGCAGCCCGGCGAGCGGGTCGCCGATCTCTGCGCGGCGCCCGGCGGCAAGACCGCCCAGCTCGCCGCCGCGGGCGCGGCGGTGCTGGCGGTCGACCGCTCGGCCCCGCGCCTGCGCCGCCTCGAGGCGAACCTGGCCCGGCTCGGCCTCTCGGCCGAGGTGCGGGCCCTCGACGCCCTTGCGCTGCCGGAGGATCAGCCCTTCGACGCGGTGCTGCTCGACGCGCCGTGCAGCGCCACCGGCACGGTGCGGCGCCACCCGGACGTCGCCTGGTCGAAGCGCGAGGGCGACCTGCCCCGCCTCACTTCCCTCCAGGCGAAGCTCCTCGACAAGGCGGCGCGGCTGGTCCGCCCGGGCGGACGCCTCGTCTACTGCACCTGCTCGCTGGAGCCGGCGGAGGGCGAGGTTCAGGCCGAGGCCTTCCTGAAGCGCCATCCGGACTTCGCCCGCCGCCCGATCGCGCCCGAGGAGGTGGGCGATGCCGCCCTCGTCACCGCGTCGGGCGACCTGCGCACCCTGCCGTCGCACTGGCCGGAGGAAGGCCGCGGCGGGCTCGACGGGTTCTACGCGGTGCGGCTGGAGCGCCGGGGCGCGTGAGGAATCTGTTCACGGGCCGGTCGAGCGGTTTGACCGGGCGATGATCCTTGACCATTCCTTGACGGGAGGGGCCGCCCGATGCCGGCCGCCCGAGCGGACTTGCCTTGGCGCGCCGACGCTCCGTCCACTCGGGCTTTCGTTGTGTCGCAGGTTTTCGTCGCGAAACCTGCGTGGCAGGAGGTGGCGTGGGTTGGGGGCCTGACCGCTGGCGATTCTACCGGCTCGTCGGGCACGAGGCGGGGCGCATCCTGCGGGGTGCCGCCGTGCGCGCGACCTCGCGGCCCTCGGCCCTGGCCCGCCTGCGCCCGACCGGCCTGGTGATCGCGCCGCAGGACCTGCGCACCAGCGACGCCACCATCGCGGCCGACATCTATGCCGGGCTGTTCGTGTTCGCCGGCCGGGCGCTCGCCACCGGCGGGCGCTCGCCGTTCGATTTCGCGCCCCCCTCGGAGCAATGGGGCGAGGAGCTCTACGGCTTCGGCTGGCTGCGCCACCTGCGCGCCGCCGAGAGCGCGCTGTCGCGCGCGAATGCCCGCGCCTTCGTGCAGGACTTCATGGCCGGCCGCGGCGACCAGGTCCTGGCGCAGCGCCCCGCCGTGACGGCCCGGCGGCTGATCTCGCTGCTCTGCCAGTCGCCCCTGGTGCTGGAGGGGGCTGACCACGCCTTCTACCAGGCCTTCCTGAAGCTGATCGGGCGCTGCACCCGCACCCTCGACCGGGCCCTGCGCCGGGGCGTCATGCCCCGGGACCGCCTCGTCGCCGCGGTGGCGCTCGCCTATGCGGGCCTGTGCTGCGAGGGGTTCGAGCCGGTCCTGCGGCGGGGCACGCGGCTCCTTCAGCGCGAGCTGACCCGCCAGATCCTGCCGGATGGCGGCCATCGCAGCCGCGATCCGGGCTTCGCCAAGGACCTGCTCCTCGATCTCCTGCCTCTGCGGCAGAGCTTCCTGAGCCGCGACATCGCCCCGCCGGAGGCGCTGCTCAACGCCATCGACCGGATGCTGCCGCTCCTGCGCCTCCTGCGCCACGGCGACGCCTCGCTGGGCCACCACAACGGCATGGGGGCGACCGCCGCCGACCAGCTCGCGACCCTGCTGGTCTATGACGGCGCCCTGGCCAAGCCCCTGATGCACGCGCCGCATTCCGGCTACGCCCGCCTCGAGGGCGGGGGCGGCACCCTGATGGTGGCCGATATCGGCCCGGCCCCGCCGCCGGCCTATTCGGCCGCGGCCGGGGCGGGCTGCCTGTCCTTCGAGCTGTCCTGCGGGCCGCAGCGGCTGGTGGTGAATTGCGGCCTGCCGGCGACCGGCGAGGAGATGCGCGAACTCGCCCGCACCACGGCCGCCCATTCCACCGCGTGCCTGGCCGATTCCTCCTCCTGCCGCTTCCTCGCCTTGTCGCAGCCGGGACTGATCCACCCGCTCTCGACCTGGCTGAAGCGCCGAATGGGCCCGATCGTCGTGCGAGGCCCCGCCGAGGTCACGGTCGAGCGCGGCACCGACGCGGCGGGCTCCGGCGTGCTCGCCGCCCGTCACGACGGCTACGCGCCGACCCTGGGCCTCCTCCACGAGCGGCGCTGGCGCCTGCACCCGGATGGCGACCTGCTGGAGGGCCATGACGGGTTCGTGCGCGATGCCAGCGGCCGGGGCGGCCAAGTCGAGGCGGCGATCCGCTTCCACCTCCACCCCACCGTGCGGGCGAGCCGGGTCGGGCGCGGCGTGCGGCTCGCCGGGGCCGGCGCGCCCTGGCTGTTCGAGGTCGACGAGATCGATCCGGTGATCGAGGAGAGCGTGTACTTCGCCGCCCTCAACGGCGCCCGCCGCACCGAGCAGATCGTGCTCCATCTCACCGTCGCGGACGGCACCCGGGTGGCGTGGCGCTTCCGCCGCCTCGTGGATTGATTCCACGCGTCAGCGCCTGGAGCGGCGCGCTGATCGATCGTTTACCGGGACTCTCCTCCATTCGGGGGTTTCGCTGTTGCGAATGACCATTCTTCGCACCAGCAGCTGTGTTAGAAAGCGGTGCCGAGTCGGCGCGGAGACTCACGGATGACGCTGGACGCGCCGACCCTGGTGATCGTGACCGTCTTCGTGATGGTCGTGATGGGCGCGCTGTACCTCCTGTCCTGGAGCCAGGCCCGCCGGACCCTGGCCCTCGGCTTCCTCGGCGCCGCCCAGCTCCTCGGCGCCGTCGCGGTCATCCTGTTCGGCCTGCGCGGCCTGATCCCGGACTGGCTCTCGATCGGCCTTGCCAACGCGGTGATGCTCACGGCCTCCGGGCTGATCTGGGGCGGCGCCCGCTCCTTCGAGGGACGGCGCGTGCCCTATCTCTGGATCGCCGCCGGGCCTCTCGCCTGGCTCGCCGCCTGCCTGGTGCCGCCGTTCTACGCCTCGCTCGGCGCCCGGGTGATCCTGTGCTCGGCCATCGCCGGCCTGTCCTGCGCGCTCGCCGCCCGCACCCTCTGGCACAATCGCGGCGAGAGGCTGCCGTCCCGGGCCCCGGCGGCGATCCTGCTCGCCAGCGAGGCGCTGCTGATCTGGGCGCGGATTCCCGCCACCCTGGTCCTGCCGGCGCCGCCGACCGGCATGCCGGGCCAGACCCTCTGGGTCGCCATCCTGTGCTTCGTCGCCCTGCTCTACACGGTGGCGGTCTCGGTGCTGTTCATGGCGCTCGCCAAGGAGAGGCTCGAGGCCGAGCAGCGCCGCGCCGCCGAAACCGATCCGCTCACCGGAATCGCCAACCGCCGGGCGCTGGCCGCCGAGGCGCAGCGCATTCTCGCGGCCGGGCCCGCCGCCCTGCTGCTGTTCGACCTCGATCACTTCAAGCGGGTCAACGACACATTCGGGCATGCCGCCGGCGACGCGGTGCTGGTCGGCTTCTGCGCCCTCGCCCGCCAGATCCTGCCGGCGGGCACCGCGTTCGGACGCCTCGGCGGCGAGGAATTCGCCTGCCTGCTGCCCGGTGCCGGCGCCGCCGAGGCGGCATCCGTCGCCGAGACCGTGCGGGTCGCCGTCTCGGCGATGCGCCCGGACCTGCTGCCGGGCCTCGCGGTCACGGTCAGCATCGGGGTGGCCAGACGTGCCGGCGGTCCGGGCACGGGCGACTTCGAATCCCTGCTCGGCCTCGCCGACCGGGCGCTCTACCAGGCCAAGGCGCAGGGCCGCGACCGGGTGGTCCTGGCCGGGCCGGGGTTGCGGCAGGTGGCGTGACGGGCGCCACCCCGCGTCAAGCCTCCCGGCGCGCAACCGGCCCGACGCCCCGCCCGGGTTGTCGTCCCTTGTCGGTCTCCTAAGACAACCCCCATCCCACGCACCCGGGCGCGTCGCCCGGCGCCAGATGAGGGCTCAACCCATGGAATATCGGCAGTTCGGGCGGTCCGGCCTCAAGGTTCCGGCCTTGAGCCTCGGCACCGGCACCTTCGGGGGCAGCAACGAGTTCTTCCAGCGCTGGGGCCAGACCGACGTCGCCGAGGCGAGCCGGATGGTCGATCTGTGCCTCGATGCCGGCGTCAACTTCTTCGACACCGCCGACATCTACTCGCAGGGCGCGTCGGAGGAGATCCTGGGCCAGGCGCTCAAGGGCAAGCGCGACCGGGCGCTGATCTCCACCAAGGCGACCTTCCCGATGGGCGAGGGCCCGAACGACAAGGGCTCGTCGCGCTATCATCTGGTGCGCGCCTGCGAGGCGAGCCTGCGCCGGCTCGGCACCGACCACATCGACGTCTACTTCATGCACGGCTTCGACGCGCTCACGCCCGTCGACGAGACCCTGCGGGCGCTCGACGACCTCGTCCGGGCGGGCAAGATCGGCTATATCGGCGCCTCGAACTTCTCCGGCTGGCAACTCATGAAGGCGCTCGGCACCTCCGAGCGCTACGGGCTCGCCCGCTACGTCGCCTATCAGGGCTATTACTCGCTGGTCGGCCGCCATTACGAGTGGGAGCTGATGCCCCTCGGTCTCGACCAGGGCGTCGCCCTGATGGTCTGGAGCCCTCTCGGCTGGGGCCGCCTCACCGGCAAGATCCGGCGCGGCGCCAATACCAGCGGGCGCATCGCCGCGGGCGGCGCCGAGGGCGGGCCGCCGGTCGCCGACGAGGCGCTGTTCCGGATCGTCGACGTCCTCGACGAGCTCGCCGCCGAGACCGGGCGCAGCGTGGCGCAGGTGGCGCTCAACTGGCTGCTCAGCCGCCCGACCGTCGCCAACATCGTGGTCGGCGCCCGCAACGAGGAGCAATTGAAGCAGAATCTCGGCGCGGTCGGCTGGAGCCTCGACCCGGCCCAGGTCGCCCGCCTCGACGCGGCGAGCCAGGAGACGCCGATCTATCCTTACTGGCACCAGAAGGGATTCGACGAGCGCAACCCGAAGCCCACGACCTGGTAAGCCCGCAAGCCGAAACTGCTCAAATGCAGTTGCGCAACTCCTGTTTCGTGCGTCGCGCCAGGGGGCGGGCTGCAGTATGAGATGAGGCGTATAGCCTCCGGCTCGGCCGGGCCGGGGGTTTGGGCGGTCCCGGTTCTGCGGCCGCCCGCCCGAGCCTTGAGGTTCCCGATGGCGCATGCCGGCGTCCACGATCCCGTCCTGGTCTTGCTCTCGGTCGCGATCGCGATGCTGGCTTCCTTCGTCGCGCTGGATCTCGCCGGCCGGATGACGGCCGCGACGGGCTGGGCCCGGCAGGCCTGGCTGATGGCCGCCGCCCTGGTGCTCGGCGGCGGCGTCTGGTCGATGCACTTCGTGGCGATGCTGGCCTTCCGGCTGCCGGGCCTCGAGATCACCTACGACCTCGCGCTCACGCTGATCTCCCTCGCGGTCCCGGTCGCCGTGACGGCGGTCGGCCTCGCCATCGCCCGGGGGCGGAGCGCCGGTCGGGCATCGGTGCCGCTCGCGGGATTCGTGACCGGCCTCGGCATCGCCTCGATGCACTATACCGGCATGGCGGCGATGCGCCTGCCGGCCCACCTGCACTACGACCCGGCCTGGGTCGCCGCCTCGGTGCTGATCGCGGTCGGCGCGGCCACCGTGGCGGTCCGGCTGGCCCTCCACGAGAGCCGGCTCGCCCTGCGGGCCGTCGCCTCCGGGGTGATGGGGCTGGCCATCGCCGGCATGCACTACGCCGCCATGCAGGGCCTCATCGTCTCCCATCCGGCCGACATCGGCCAGGTGGACGCGGCGGCGGGCTTCGACCAGGGGCGCCTCGCCGCCGGCGTCGCGGCGGTGACCTTCCTGGTCCTGGCGCTGGCGCTCTCGGCCGCCGCGATCGACCGCCGGGTCTCCCAGCGCGCCGCCCGCGAGGCCGCGGCCCTGCGCGCCAGCGAGGAGCGCTACCGCCTGCTCCTCGAGAGCGTGACCGACTACGCGATCTTCATGCTCGACCGCGACGGCGTGGTGGCGAACTGGAATACCGGCGCCCGCCGGATCAAGGGCTACGAGGCCGAGGAGATCGTCGGCCAGCATTTCTCGCGCTTCTACACCGCGGAGGACCGGGCGGCGGGCGTGCCGGCCCTCGCGCTGGCCGCCGCCGCTTGCGGCAAGTTCGAGGCCGAGGGCTGGCGGGTGCGCCGGGACGGCACGCGCTTCTGGGCCAGCGTGGTCATCGATCCGATCCTCGGCGAGGACGGCCGGCTCGTCGGCTTCGCCAAGGTCACCCGCGACATCACCGAGCGCAAGCGGGCCCAGGAAGCCCTGGAGCAGGCGCAGGGCGCGCTCGCCCAGGCCCAGAAGATGGAGGCCCTGGGCCAGCTCACCGGCGGCGTCGCCCACGACTTCAACAACCTGCTCATGGCGGTGCTGGGCAGCCTGGAGATGCTGCGCAAGCGCATGCCCGACGATCCCCGCCTGCTGCGCCTGCTCGACAACGCCGTGCAGGGTGCCGAGCGCGGCGCGGCGCTGACGCAGCGCATGCTCGCCTTCGCCCGGCGCCAGGACCTCACGCCCGAGCCCGTCGACCTCGCGCGCCTCGTGCGCAACATGACCGACCTGCTGCAACGCTCGATCGGCCCGGCCGTGCGGATCGAGACGCGCTTTCCCCCCGGGCTGCCGCCGGCCCTCGTCGATGCCCATCAGCTCGAGCTCGCGCTCCTCAACCTCGTGGTCAACGCCCGCGACGCGATGCCGGAGGGCGGCACCGTGACGATCGCGGGGCGGGCGGCCGAGGAGGAGCCGGACGCGGCGGGCGGGACGGCCCGCATGCTCGGCCTCTCCGTCACCGATACCGGCACCGGGATGGATGCGGCGACCCTCGCCCGGGCACAGGAGCCGTTCTTCACCACCAAGGGGGTCGGCCGCGGCACCGGCCTCGGCCTGTCGATGGTGCACGGCCTGGCGGCGCAGTCGCGTGGCCGCCTGGTGCTGCGCAGCCGGCCCGGCGCCGGCACCGTGGCGGAGATCTGGCTGCCGGTGGCGGAACCGGCTTCCGTGCCGGAGCCCGGGGCGGCACCGGCCCGCGCCTCCCTGGGCGCCAGCCTCGCCTCGCAGGTGGTCCTCGTCGTCGACGACGATCCCCTGGTGCTCGAGAACACCGCCGCGATGCTGGAGGATCTCGGCCACCGGGTGATCGAGGCCCGCTCCGGCCAGGAAGCCCTCGAGCTGATGCGCCGCGCCCGCACCCTCGACCTGGTGCTCACCGACCACGCCATGCCGGAGATGACCGGGCTCCAGCTCGCCGCGCGCATCGCAGCCGAGCGCCCGGGCCTCAGGGTGATCCTCGCCACCGGCTATGCCGACCTCGCCCCCGACGAGGCCTGTCGCTTGCCGCGGCTCGCCAAGCCCTACGACCAGGCGACCTTGGCGCGGATGATCGAGACGGTGGTGCGGGGAGCGGAGCCGGAACCGTCGCAGGACGGGACCGTGGTGCCGTTTCCGAAGAGCGCGTGAAGCGGGCGGTGGCGGCCTCTCCCACCCGCGACCTCAGGACGAGGTCGCGGGTGGGAGAGATGATCGCTGCGGGTGTGGCGTCATGCGGTTTCCGATCGATCGCTTCGCGATGCGGAAACCGGCTTCGCTCAAGCGTGTGGAGCCCTCGGCTCCACCGCGCGGGCTTGCTGATACTGTTTCGAACGGATCGTCCGGAAACAGCATCGTATCAACGGCCCAAGATGCTGACGCATCGATTCGATCTCGGGCAGGCCCGAGCATCAACCTCGATCTCGGGCAGGCTCGAGATCGACGCGGCCGTTGACCCGCCTCGAATTGTCGGCACCAAGCCCAGACATCCGAGACCTTGGGCTTGACGAAAATTCGACCACGGAACCAGAGGTCGTTTTCTTTCGACCGTTGATATCACTTCCGTGTGCCGTCCGGGGCGTCCACTCGGAACGCGTCGGCCGTCGAGGCAGGCGGCGTCACGCCGCCGGCGCCTTCCGGGCCTTCGCTTCGCGCAGCAGCGCCAACCCCTCGGGCCCGAGATCGAGGGCGAGCCGCAGCACCTCGTCGGCATAGGCCTGCGGCGTGGTGCCGGCCTGCTTGGCCGCCCGCGAGAGGCGCAGGCCCAGGGCCCCGTCCACCGGGATCGAGGTGCCGCGGGGCGCCGGCTCCGCCGGCGGAGCGGAGGACGGTGACGCGGGAGCCGGGGAGGCGGCCGGCATCCGGGCCGGCGCGATGTCCGGTCGCGGCGGGAGCCCGAGGGCCTGGCGCCGCCCCTGCGCCGCCAGCCGGTCGGCCCGCTCGTTGCCGGCCTCGCCGGCATGGCCCTTCACCCAGACCCAGCGCACGTCGCGCCGCGCCGCCAGCTCGTCGAGGCGCTGCATCAGCTCGACGTTCTTCACCGGCCCGGTGGTGGTGCGCCAGCCCTTGAGCTTCCAGCCCCGGATCCACTCCGTGACCGACTTGACCACGTACTGGCTGTCGCAGCGCATCTCGATCGCGGCGCCTTCGGGGAAATGCTCCAGCGCCCGGATCGCCGCGGTCAGCTCCATGCGGTTGTTGGTGCTCTGCGGGTCGCCGCCGCACAGCTCGACGGTGCCCTCCGGCGCCTGGATCACCACGCCCCAGCCGCCCGGGCCGGGATTGGGATCGCAGCCGCCGTCGGCATACACGATGGTTCGCATGGCTGTCTTTTCACTCGAACGTCACGATGGAACGCGGTCGCGCCCGGGCCCGTGGCGACGGATGCCGGATGCCGGCCGCGTGGGCACCTTCGGCCCGGAATGGTGAACAAATACCCAGGCGGCCCGGTCCGCAACCCGGGCAGCCCCTGGCACGACGCTTGCGCCTCCCGGAGGATGCGCGATGATGAGTCGCCGACCGGACGCAGGGGCGTCGCAGTCGGTCCGCCCGCGCTGCCTTCGCATCGTCAAAGAAGAGACGCGCCTCATGCCAGTCGAGCCCGCCGACCCCGTCGAGGAGATGCTGCCGCCGGCCCGCCTCTTGCCCCTCGCGGTGCAGCACGTGCTGGTCATGTATGCGGGCGCGGTGGCGGTGCCGCTGATCATCGGACGAGCCTTGGGCCTCCGGCCCGAGGAGGTCGCCTTCCTCATCAGCGCCGACCTGTTCGCCTGCGGCCTCGCGACCCTGATCCAGTCCGCAGGATTTCGCGGCGTCGGCATCCGCCTGCCGGTGATGATGGGCGTGACCTTCGCGTCGGTCGGCCCGATGCTGTCCATGGCGGCCGCGCCCGAGGTCGGGCTCCTCGGCATCTACGGCTCGGTGATCGGCGCGGGCGTCTTCGGCCTCCTGGTGGCCCCGTTCGTCAGCCGGCTCCTGCCGCTGTTCCCGCCGGTCGTCACCGGCACCATCATCCTGGTCATCGGCATCTCGCTGATGCGGGTCGGCATCAATTGGGCCGGAGGCGGCCAGCCGACGCTGACGAAGATGATCGACGGCGTCCCCGCCGCCGTGCCGAACCCGAACTACGCGCAGGCCGGCGGCCTCGGCATCGCGCTCCTGGTGCTCCTGACGATCTTAGGGCTGATCCGCTGGGGCAGGGGCTTCCTCGCCAACGTCGCGGTGCTCCTCGGGATCGTCGCCGGCTCGGTCGTGGCGGCGTTCCTCGGCCTCATGCATCTCGACAAGGTCGCGGCGGCACCGTGGTTCGCTCCCGTGATGCCGTTCCATTTCGGCTGGCCGCAATTCCACCTCGTGCCGATCGCCACGATGTGCGTGGTGATGATCGTGGTGATGATCGAATCGACCGGCATGTTCCTGGCACTCGGCGAGATCACCGGCCGGCCGGTCTCGCAGAAGGACCTCGCCCGGGGCCTGCGGGCCGACGGGCTCGGCACGCTGCTCGGCGGCATCTTCAACACCTTCCCGTACACCTCGTTCTCGCAGAATGTCGGCCTCGTCGGGGTGACGGGGGTACGCTCGCGCCACGTCACCGTGGCGGGAGGCCTCATCATGCTGGCCCTCGGCCTGGCTCCGAAGATGGCCGCCCTCGTCGAGGCGGTGCCGCAGGTGGTGCTCGGCGGGGCCGGTCTCGTGATGTTCGGCATGGTGGCGGCCACCGGTGCGCGCATCCTCGCGGGGGTCGACTTCCGCGGGCAGCCGAAGAACCAGTTCGTGGTGGCGATCGCGGTCGGGTTCGGCATGATCCCGCTCGTGGCGCCGACCTTCTTCCGCAACCTGCCCCACGCGCTGCATCCGCTGCTCGAATCGGGCATCCTGCTGGCCTCGATCGCCGCGGTGCTGCTCAATGCCTTCTTCAACGGCCTCGGCAGCCCGGAGCGGGCGGGCCGGGAGGCCTCTGCTGCGGCCGCCGCTGCCGAGCACGTCTGATCCGAGATCTTTTCACGAGGGAACGATGACCCTGCTGCACAAGACCTACGGCAAGGGCCGGGTGCGGGTGATGCGCGTCCACCGCGACGGCAACCGGAACGAGGTGCGCGAGCTGACCGTGAAGGCGATGCTGACCGGCGCCTTCGACCGCACCTTCACCCATGCCGACAACAGCCAGACCGTCTCGACCGATACGGTCAAGAACGTCGTCTACATCGTCGCCCGCGAATGCCCGACCCTGCCGGCGGAGGCGTTCTGCCGGGCGGTGGCCCAACGCCTCCTCGACAGCTACCCGCAGATGGAGACGGCGACCGTCACCGGCCACGAGACCCGCTGGAACCGCCTCTCCGTCGACGGCGCCGCCCACCCCCACACCTTCACGCTGGACGGCAACGGCCAGCCCTTCGCCCGGGTGGTGCTGTCCCGCGACGACGCGGTGGTGGAATCCGGCCTGTCGGGCTTCACCTTCCTGAAGAGCACGGAATCGGGCTGGGCCAACTACGTCAAGGATCCCTACACCACGATCCCCGAGACCCACGACCGCATCGCCGCCACCAGCATGGAGGCGACCTGGGCGTGGGCCTGCGAACCCGCCGATTACGAGGCCGCCAACGCCCGGATCCTCGACACGCTGCTGCGGGTCTTTGCCGGCAGCTACAGCCACAGCCTGCAGGACAGCCTCTACCGCATGGGCACGGCCGCCCTGGAGGCGGTGCCGGAGATCGAGACCATCACGCTCGCCTGCCCGAACAAGCACTACCTGCTGGCCAACCTGAGCCCCTTCGGCCTCGACAACCCGAACCAGGTCTTCATCGCGACCGACGAGCCGCACGGGCAGATCGAGTGCACGGTGGGGCGACGAGGGTGAGCCGGGGTTTCTAAGGGCCTGTCCGACTCGTCCCGCCCGTCATCTGGCGCGGATGCCGACATGTCTCCACGTCGCCCCGGGGATCGACGAAGTCGAGAGCCCGGGATCCATAACCGCTGACAGTCCAGGATCAAGCGACCAACGCTCCGCCCCGTCCGGAATTGTCGGCGTTCATGGATCCGGGTTCCGCTGCGCGGCCCCGGGATAATGATGGAGCGCTTCAATTCTGTCGTTTCGATCAAGCAGGCTCCGAGACCGTTGCCAGCAGCCGAACCGCGCAGGCCGCGTGTCAATGCCGCGTCGGGTTCGCCCCCACCGTCTCGGCCGTGAGCCAGTCCACCACCTCCGCCAGGGCCTCCCGGGGCGGCAGGCCGCGCCCTTGCGCCTCGGTGAACAGGGCGAGCTGGCGGTCGGCGCTGGTGCCGCGGGCGACGATCCAGCGGGCGAGGTCGAGCTCGGCCTCGCAGGCCAGCGCCCGCGCATCCTCGGCGACCAGCGCCAGGGTCTCGGTGAGCACCGTCGCCACCGGCCGCGCCGCCCGCGTCGTCTCGCAGACGAAGCTGCCGTGGATGCCGTAGCGCTGGGCCCGCCAGCAATTCTCCGCCGCGATCGCCTGCGAGGCGCCGGTGAGGTCGCGGTGGAGGTCCGGATTCCGGGCGAGATGCCGCACCAGGCAGCGGTAGAGCGCCGCGATGGCGAGCGCGTCGTCGAGGCGGGTGCAGCTGTCGGCGATGCGCAGGTCGAGGCTTGGGCCCGTGGGCGAGGGGCAGATCACCCACCAGACGTGGCGAGGATCGTCGATGGCGCCGGCCCCCACCACCGTGTCGAGGTAGCGGGCGTAATCCTCCTCGTCGCGGAAGAGCGGCGGCAGGCCGCTGCGGGGCAGCTCGCGCGCGGCGGCGAGGCGATAGCCGAGGAGCCCGGTGCGCTGCGCCTGCCAGAACGGCGACGAGGTCGAGAGGGCCAGGAGCAGGGGCAGGTAGGGCTGCACCCGGTTCATCAGGTCGACCCGCGACACTCCCTCCGGCACGCCGACGCCGACGCTGAGGCCGCAGACCACGTTGCGGCTGCCGACCATCTGCAGGTCGCGCAGCACCCGGCCGCGGGCGGCCTGCTCGCGGGGGCGCACCCGGCTCCACAGGGCGAGCGGGTGGGTGCCCGAGGCCATCAGGGCGAGGCCCCGGGCGATGGCCAGCGCGCCGAGCTCGCTGCGCAGGGCGGCGAGCGCGCGCCTGGCCTCGGCGAGGTCGCTCACCGGATCGGTGGCCCAGACCAGCTGGGGCTCCATCAGCTCGGTGCGCACCTGCGGGTAGGCGGCCCGGCAGGCGGCCAGGAAATCGCGGGTGCGGGCCCGGGCGGCGTCGCGCTTGCCCGCATCGTTGATGAACACCTCCTCCTCGAGGCAGACGTCGAAATCCGCTCGCATACGCAACACCTCCGGCAACAGCGGGCCGCGACGCGCCGACGGCCGTGAGCCGCGAATCGGCTTCGGCCGCGGGGCGGCTCCGTCATTCAGCGCTTGGAATGCGGCACGAGCCCGGCCATGCGGGTCGGGCGGCGCCGCGGAATCGGGTGGGCGAGCCCTACGGTCAGGCCCCCGGTCAGGCTCCCCGCCGCCCGTCGCCGAGTACGGCCTGGACCAGGGCCAGCACCGCCACGGCGGCGGTGTCGGCGCGCAGGATCCGCGGACCGAGGGAGAGACGGACGGTGTTGGGACGGTCGGCGATGAGGGCACGCTCCTCGGGCGTGAACCCGCCCTCCGGCCCGATCACGACGGCCAGGGGAACGGTGCCCCCCGATACCGCGCATCCTCCGGCCGCCGCACCAGCCTGTGTCAACGCCGCGACCGGATCGGCGACCGGGGCATCCTCGTCGCAGAACACCAGCAGGCGCCCGGGCGCGAGGGCGGCCACGGCCTCGGGCAGCGGTGCCGCGTCGCGGATCTCCGGCAGGCTCAGGATCCCGCATTGCTCGGCGGCCTCGATCGCGTTGGCGCGAAGCTTGTCGAGCTTGATCCGGTCGCCCTGCGTGCGCCGCGTCAGAACCGGGTGGATCAGGCTCGCGCCCATCTCCACCGCCTTCTGGGCGACGTAGTCGAGGCGCGCGGCCTTCAGGGGGGCGAAGAGGTAGTGCAGGTCGCCCGGCACGGTCTGGGGCCGGATCCGGTTCCGCAGCACCAGGTCCGCCGCCTTGCGGCCGGTGGGCTCGATCTCGGCCCGCCACTCGCCGTCGCGTCCGTTGAACACCAGCACCGGCTCGCCCGCCGCCCGTCGCAGCACCGAGAGCAGGTAATTGGCCTGGGCCCGGTCCAGGGTGTGCCGCGCGCCCTCGTGCATCGGGATGTCGAGGAAGAGCCGGGGTGCGTTGAAATCGTAGGCCGCCATGGCCGCCCTGCTCGCCGAGACGGGGGCGGGATGTCAATGACCCCGTCGGCCGCAAGCCTCTGTGGCCTCCGCGCAACAAGGGCGCGCGACCGTGGCCGGATCGGGGGCCGGGGCCCGCCTGCCGCACGATGGCGCCACATTCCTGTGCAGAAAGCGCAGCAAGGCCGGGAGCGGCAAGGAATTCTTACGTATGCCGGGCGCGCCGCCGAGAATGCGGCCGGGCCGGGATTGTCGGGGCCGGGACCGTGGGGCCGGAGCTTTGGGGGATTGGGAGATGACTCGCATGCGTGTGACCGTGGCGGCGCTGGCCGGAAGCCTGCTCGGCGCGACGCTCCTCGGCGGGGCCGCCCGGGCCCAGGGCGCCGATTGCTCGGCGATCCAGAAGACCCTGACCGAGCGCAAGGACATCGTCGGCAAGGTCAATTCCGCCTCCCAGGGCAAGAAGGCGAAGATCACCGCGGCCGCCGCCTGCACCCTCTTCACCAAGCTCCAGGCCAACGGCACCGAGGGCCTGAAGTGGATCACCGCCAACAAGGATTGGTGCTCGATCCCGGATTCCTTCGTCGAGGGCTTCAAGGCCGATCACGGCCGGGTCTCGACCCTGCGCACCAAGGTCTGCCAGGCGGCGGTGCAGCAGGCCGCGATGGAGAAGAAGGCCCGCGCCATGGCGGCGCAGCAGCAGCAGGGCGGGGGCGGCGGCCTCCTCGGCGGGCCGGGCCTGACCGGCAGCTTCCGGGTGCCGCAGGGCGCGCTGTGAGCCGGATGCCGATGACGGCTCGGACCCATCGCGCTCAGGCAAGACCCGCCCGAGCATGAATCCCGTCCCCGACCGCCCGGTCGCCGATGCGGTCACCGGGCACTGGGTCGACCGGCACGCCCCCGAGGCCGTGCGCCCCTACCTGCGCCTCGCCCGCATCGAGCGGCCGATCGGCTGGTGGCTGCTGCTCCTGCCGTGCTGGTGGTCGGCGGCGCTCGCCGCCATCGCGGCGGGCCGGCCCGGCCCGAGCCTGTGGCACCTCGCCCTGTTCCTGATCGGCGCCGTCGCCATGCGGGGGGCGGGCTCGACCTACAACGACATCGCCGACCGCGACCTCGATGCCCGGGTCGAGCGCACCCGCCTGCGGCCGCTGCCCTCCGGGCGCCTGCGCGTGCGCCACGCCCTGGTCTTCCTGGTGCTGCAGGCCCTCGTCGGCCTCGCGGTGCTGCTGCAGTTCAACCGCACGGCGATCCTCGTCGGCATCGCCTCGCTCGCGCCCGTCGCCATCTACCCGTTCATGAAGCGGGTGATGCCGGTGCCGCAACTGGTGCTCGGCCTCGCCTTCGCGTGGGGCGCCCTGATGGGCTGGGTGGCCCTGTTCGGCCGCCTCGACGCCCCGGCCTACTGGCTCTACGCCGGCGCCATCGCGTGGGTCATCGGCTACGACACCATCTACGCGGTGCAGGACATCGAGGACGACGAGATCGCCGGCATCAAGTCCTCGGCCCGCTTCTTCGGCACCCGGGTGCGGCTCGCGGTGGCGGCCTGCTTCCTGGCCTGCGTCCTGTTCATCGGCATGGCTCTCTCCGGGGCCGGGGCCGGTCCGATCGGTCTTGCCGGTCTCGCGCTGTTCGCCGGCCACCTCGCCTGGCAGGTCGGGCGACTCGATCCGCGTGACGGCTTGGAGGCGCTGCGGCTGTTTCGCGCCAACCGCGATGCGGGGCTGATCCTGTTCTGCAGCCTCGCCCTGGATGCGATCTGGCAAGGGCTGATGTGACCGGGGCCGCTCAGACGCAGTCGCCTTCCGTCAGCAGCCTCTCGTCGCGGTAGACCAGCGGGCGCAGCGGCAGCCGGCCGGTCTTGCGGCGGGTGAGGAAGCGCGGACGGCGGCCGCTCAGCAGGCCGTGCCGGCGGCGGATCCGCACCGCGCCGAGCTTCACCCGGCCGATCTGCTGGCCCATCGGGGAGACGGCGCCGTCCTCCTGGATCACCACCAGGGGTAGGCCCGTTTCGGCGCCGAGCCGGCGCCACACCGCCACCACCTCGTCGTCGCCGTACGTGCCGAGGCGCATCAGCGGGTCGCCGGTGCGGTCGAGCACCATCACGGCGAAGCGGTCCTCGCCGGCTGCGTCGCTGGCATCGCCGTCGAGGCAGAGCGCCAGGCTGCCGGCAGCCGAGGCGCCGGGCAGGCGGCCCACGATCGGCAGGGGCGACGGCTCGGCCTGGACCGGGCCGCGATGGATGACCGGGAGCCCGACATCGCGACGGGCGGCCTGGCGGTTCGACGAAGGGAATCTGGTGACCATGGATCTGCTCGACGCCCTGTTCGCGTGAGGCGGCGACCTCTGTCGTGTCGTCCGCTGTTGTCACGACTTTGGACCCGCCCCGGCTCAGAACGCCTTAAAAGGCAGCGTTAAGCGATGGTTGTGGCGGCACAGATGCGCCGAATGCTCAACGGATCCTTGTCCCGAACCGATTCATTTATCGTTCACCGCCAGGACATGGCATCGGTGCGGTGCGAAACGCTTCGCTAAGACAATGCGGCATCGCTGCCACCGCGTCCCGGCCAAGGCGTCCTTGTGGGGTGCGGTGGCGGCGCCTACAACGGGGGAACGCCGTTGTCCCGTGCGCAAATCGGTGCCCGCCGCGGCGCTGCCGGGCGCTCCCATCGAACCTTCCTCCTCGAACCCCTCCTCCTCGAACCCTGGCGGCC
This sequence comes from Methylobacterium tarhaniae, assembly GCF_001043955.1. Classification (GTDB taxonomy): domain Bacteria; phylum Pseudomonadota; class Alphaproteobacteria; order Rhizobiales; family Beijerinckiaceae; genus Methylobacterium; species Methylobacterium tarhaniae. The sequence goes on from NZ_LABZ01000129.1 coordinate 43,217, forward strand.
GACCATGCCTCTCCCCGACGACGTGCGCCCGCTTCTGCCCCAGATCCGAGCGATCATCCGTGAGGCCGCGTTGCTGGCGCTGCCGTATTTCCGGCAGGGCCAGCGCACCAGCGCCCGGGTCTGGAGCAAGGCCGGCGGCTCGCCGGTCACGGAGGCCGACGTGACGGTGGACACCTTCCTGAAGGTGCGCCTGAGCGAGCTGATTCCCGGGGCGGCCTGGCTGTCGGAGGAGACCCGCGACGACCCGGTCCGCCTCGCCCACGACCTCGTCTGGATCGTCGATCCGATCGACGGCACCCGCGCCTTCCTGTCGGGCGATCCCGACTGGTCGATCGCCGTGGCGCTGCTCGCCCATGGCGAGCCGGTCCTCGGCCACGTCGCCGCGCCGGTCACCGCGACGCTCTACGAGGCCGTGGCCGGGGAGGGCGCGACGAAGGACGATGTGCCGATCCGTGTCTCCGCCCAGGAGGGTCTGGCCGGCGCCCGGGTCACCGGCCCGAAGCCGATGGCCGACCGGCTCGAGCGGCAAGCCGGTCTCGCCGGCACGCCGGGCGCGCTGGTGCGCCTGCCTCGCATCCCATCGCTCGCCCTGCGCCTGGTGCGGGTCGCCGAGGGCCTGGTCGATGTCGGGCTGGTCTCGTCGGACGCCCGCGACTGGGACCTCGCCGGCGCCGACCTGATCCTGCGAGAGGCCGGCGGAGCCGTGCTCGGCCTCGACGGCCGCGCCCCGGTCTACAACCGGCGCGAGCCGATCCACGGCGAGCTGGTCGCCCTGCCGCAGGGCTTGCGGGAGGCGGTGCTGGCGGGGCTTGCCTGATGTCCCTCGCGATCGTCTGCGCGACATAGGAATGGGCCGCGGACCATCGTGCGAACCCCGGGGATGATCGGAGCCGGCCTCGGCCGTTGCCCTCACGGTCGATCGGCGCCACCTTGCGGGCATGACCCGCGACGACACCGCCCTCTCCAAGACCCTGTCCTACTGGCTGCGTCACAAGCCTGAATCGGCCGACCTCGACCTCGACCCTGCCGGCTGGGCGAGGGTCGATGCCGTGCTCGCGGCCTTCGAAGCCGGGGGCCGACGCGTCGACTGGGAGACCCTGCTGCGCGTCGTCGAGACGAACGACAAGGCGCGCTTCGAGCTCAGTGCCGATGCCGGGTCGATCCGGGCGCGCCAGGGCCATTCGGTGACGGTTGCCGGCGACTGGAGCCGGTCCGATCCGCCCGACCATCTCTGGCACGGCACCGTCGAACGGGTTTGGCCGGCGATCCTGGCCGAGGGCCTGCAGCCGATGGCGCGCCACCACGTCCATCTCTCACCCGATCCGGACACCGCCGCGCGGGTCGGTGCGCGCCGCGGCCGACCGGTGGTGCTGCGCGTCGCGGCCGGGCGCCTGGCGGCGGCGGGGCACCCGTTCTGGGTGACGGGCAACGGCGTCTGGCTCGCCGAGCATGTCCCGCCGGACGCGATCACGCGTAGCTAGAGCGGCGCTCGATCATGGTGCAATCGGGCGCGGCTCCCGGTCTTCGAGTTCGTCGCATCTTCTACGACGAACCGGGATCCGCTTCGTCGGAAAACGCTCCGGCCGCCGCTACCGCGCCTCCCGCTTCTCCAGCGCCGTCTTCACCTGCTTCAGCTGGTCGAACACCGCGCTCGGCGTGGTGCCGAAGAACGCGAAGCCCGCATTGATCGCCCAGTAGCCGGCGATCAGGATCAGCGGCACCAGGATCCACCCCAGGATCTCCTCGCCGATCTTGCGACGACGACGGCGCTGCCGGCGCTTCTCGCGCCGGGTCAGCTTCGGGGAGGGCGGGATCACCGTCGCGGCCGGGGCGAGGGGGCCCTCGTTGAGATCTCCGCTCATGGGAACACTCTCATGGGGATCGTCTCACGTCTCCTGGCGCAGGGGCATGCCCTTGCATGTCCATCACGGGGCGAACCGCTCGAAGGGCAGCCGCTCAAAAGCGCATCCCGGCGGGGAGGCCCCGCCGGGATGCGCGCGTCTCAGGGGAGCCTCATACACGGGAGGCGGGCCGGGATCGAGAGGTCAACCCTCGATCCCCGATCCCCGCCGGGTCAGGCCCGCACCAGCGGCACCTTCGGCACGGTGCGGACCCCGCCCTCGCCGCCGCCCGAGCCGCCGTCCTTCGGCTTCTTCGGCGCGGCGCGGGGGCGCTTCTGCTTCTTCGCGGCGTTCTTGGCCGCCTTCTTGGCCGCGATCGTCACGTCCTTCTCGGGCCGCGGCGTCACCGGGCCGGCCGGGAAGACGAAGCCGAGGCTCGGCTTCTCGCCCTCGGGCCGCTTGACGATCACCCGGACCGCGCCGCCGTCCTTGAGCTTGCCGAACAGCACCTCGTCGGCGAGCGGGGTCTTGATGGTCGACTGGATCAGGCGGGCCATCGGGCGGGCACCCATGGCCTCGTCGTAGCCGTTCTCGACCAGCCAGTCCCGCGCCTCGTCCGACAGCTCGATGGTGACGTTGCGGTCGGCGAGCTGGGCTTCGAGCTGGAGCACGAACTTGTCGACGACCTTGGCCACCACCTCCTTCGGCAGGTGGCCGAAGGACACGGTCGCATCGAGGCGGTTGCGGAATTCCGGGGCGAACAGGCGGTTGATCGCCTCCTGGTCGTCGCCGGTGCGCTTGTTCTGGGTGAAGCCGAACGCCGCCTTGGCGAGGTCGGCCGCGCCCGCATTCGTCGTCATGATGATGATGACGTTGCGAAAATCGACCTGCTTGCCGTTATGGTCGGTCAGCTTGCCGTGGTCCATCACCTGCAACAGGATGTTGAACAGGTCCGGATGGGCCTTCTCGATCTCGTCGAGCAGCAGCACGCAATGCGGGTGCTGGTCGATGCCGTCGGTGAGCAACCCGCCCTGGTCGAAGCCGACATAGCCCGGAGGGGCGCCGATCAGCCGCGAGACGGTGTGCCGCTCCATGTATTCCGACATGTCGAAGCGCAGCATCTCGACGCCGAGGCTCGACGCCAGCTGCTTGGCCGCTTCCGTCTTGCCGACGCCGGTCGGTCCGGCGAACAGGTAGGCGCCGATCGGCTTGTCGGGGTCGCGCAGGCCCGCCCGGGCGAGCTTGATCGAGGCGGTCAGCGCGTCGATGGCGGCGTCCTGGCCGTAGACCACCCGCTTCAGGTTGTCGGTGAGGTGGGCGAGCACCTCCGCGTCGTCCTTCGAGACGGTCTTCGGCGGGATACGGGCCATCGTGGCGATGGTCGCCTCGATCTCCTTCACGCCGATCGTGCGCTTGCGCCGTCCCTCCGGCACCAGCATCTGCGAGGCGCCGGTCTCGTCGATCACGTCGATCGCCTTGTCCGGCAGCTTGCGGTCGTTGATGTAGCGCGCCGACAGCTCGACCGCGGCCTTCACGGCCTCGGTCGTGTACTTGAGCTTGTGGAACTCCTCGAAGGACGGGCGCAGGCCCTTCAGGATCTCGATCGCGTCCGGGATCGACGGCTCGTTGACGTCGATCTTCTGGAAGCGGCGGACCAGGGCCCGGTCCTTCTCGAAGTACTGGCGGTACTCCTTGTAGGTGGTCGAGCCGATGCAGCGCAAGGAGCCCGAGGCCAGCGCCGGCTTCAGGAGGTTCGAGGCGTCCATCGCGCCGCCCGAGGTCGCACCGGCGCCGATCACCGTGTGGATCTCGTCGATGAACATGATGGCGTTCGGATGCGCCTCGATCTCCTTCATCACCTGCTTGAGGCGCTCCTCGAAGTCGCCGCGGTAGCGGGTGCCGGCGAGCAGCGTGCCCATGTCGAGGGAGAAGACGGTCGCGTCCGCCAGGACCTCCGGCACCTCGTGCTGGATGATCTTGCGGGCCAGCCCCTCCGCGATGGCGGTCTTGCCGACGCCGGGATCGCCCACCAGCAGCGGGTTGTTCTTCTGCCGGCGGCACAGCACCTGGATCGTGCGCTGGACCTCGTTCTCGCGGCCGATCAGCGGGTCGATCTTGCCGTCGCGGGCCTTCTTGTTGAGGTTGACGCAGTAGGCGTCGAGGGCGTCGCCCTTCTTCTTCTGGCCGCCGCGCTCCTCCTCGGCCCCGCTCGGGCGCTCGGTCGGGCCGTCCTCGTCGGCGCCGCGCACCGGCTTGCCCTCGGACAGGCCGGGGCGCTTGGCGATGCCGTGGCTGATGTAGTTGACCGCGTCGTAGCGGGTCATGTCCTGCTCTTGCAGGAAGTAGGCGGCGTGGCTCTCGCGCTCGGCGAAGATCGCCACCAGCACGTTGGCGCCGGTGACCTCCTCTCTCCCTGAGGACTGCACGTGGATCACCGCGCGCTGGATCACGCGCTGAAAGCCCGCCGTGGGCTTGGCGTCCTGCCGCCCGTCCCCCGTGAGGTTGGCGAGCTCGGTGTCGATGTACTCGACGAGATTGCGCTTCAGCAGGTCGACGTCGACGTTGCAGGCCCGCATGACGGCGGCCGCGTCCTGGTCGTCGACCAGGGCCAGCAGGAGATGTTCGAGCGTGGCATATTCGTGCCGGCGCTCGCCCGCCAGCGCCAGGGCGCGGTGAAGAGCTTGTTCAAGGCTGCGTGAGAAGCTGGGCAAAGCGGGCCTCTTAGCTGGTGCCTATTTCTTTTCCATGACGCATTGCAGAGGATGTTGGTGTTTCCGCGCAAAGTCCATGACCTGCGTCACCTTGGTCTCGGCGACCTCGTAGGTGAATATGCCGCACTCGCCGACGCCGTTCTGGTGGACGTGCAGCATGATGCGGGTCGCGTCCTCACGCGATTTGTTGAAGAAGCGCTCGACCACGTGGACCACGAATTCCATCGGGGTGTAGTCGTCGTTGAGGAGCAGCACGCGGTAGAGGTTGGGCCGCTTCGTGCGCGGCTTCGTCCGCGTGATCACGGCGGTTCCCGATCGCCCGTCGCCGTTGCCGGGGGCGCGGGGGTTGGCCGCGACCGGCCTGGTGGAGGGTTCTCCCTGCCTCGGGACCTGAGCCATCTGAATCGTACCGACCTCGCTCTGGCGACCGCGCCGAGCCGCCCCGGCCCCCTCCGGCAGGGAGCGCGTGCGGTGGTGCGGATCGGCAGCCTATCACGTCGGCTGCCGGTGCCGAGCCTAATCTATAGGCCGAGCCGTCGCTTCGCCAGTCGGCTGCGCGCTCTTGTCGTGCAAGGTCCCATCGCAAGCCCCATCCCGCTCCCCGCGCGCGGGGAGCCCTGATCCCGCTCCCCGCGCGCGGGGAGCCCTGAACGCACGCGACCGGCACGGGATCCCGTGCCGGTCGCGGTGAAGGTCTCGATGGGGGAGGGGCGGCCGCGGAAGGCCGCCCGCCGTCGCGCTTACGCGGCGTTCTGGATCTTGGTGGTCTCGGTCTCAACCTTCTTCAGGCCGTCCTTGGCGGCCGCGAAGGCGCGGTCCTGGGCCTTGGCGACCTGCTCCTGGGCCTGGGCGACGAAGCCCTCGAACGGCTTCGCCATCTCCTTGGCGAGGTTCTGGTAGAGCTCGGTCATCTTGGTGGTCTGGGCCACGAGGCGCTCGTAGGAGGTCTTCACGTACTCGGTCTGGATCTCGAGCGCCTTGTCGAACGAGCGCACGCCGGCGAGCTTCTCGAGGGTCGCGGTGCCGTGCTCGAAAGACTGCTTGGCGAAGTCGGTCGCCTCGACGGCGATCGCCTGGCTGGCCTTCGACAGGGTGCCGAAGCTGCGCAGCACCGCGTCCATGCCGTCCTTGCCGAACTTCTGGGCGGCCTCGGCCTGCTGGCTGATGGTCTGCTGGTTCATGATGTGGTGGCACCCCGGGCGGGCGCCCCTCCTCGCGCGGCGGTCGGGCTCGACGAGGCACCCGCGCGTCGCGCCCCGCTGACCGCAATATGTGCACCGCACAAAATTCGTCAAGCCCGGATGGTGCGCCGCACAATCGGTCGAATTCGAGCGTTGGAATTCGACTCCGATTAACCGGGGCGTAACCGCGCCTCCCTAGCCTGATTGACAGTGATGCCGCTGCGCCACGCCCTCCCGGGCGGCGCCGGCGGTCCGGGCGCCGCCACGTCGCGGGTGCCCTCGTCAATCGAACGAGGTATGTGCGTGATGCGTTGCGTTCACGGCCAATCTGGACCCGCGCTGCCGGCCGTGCTCGCCGCCGCGGCGGTGCTGACGGCGCTCACCGCCTCGCCCGCCGAGGCGCGCCGGCGCGCCCATCACGGCGGCGGCGGTGGCTACAACCCGCCCTACGCGGCGATGGTCGTCGATGCGAAGACCGGCCGCGTGATGCACGCGGTCAACGAGGACGCCCTGCGCCATCCGGCCTCGATCACCAAGGTGATGACGCTCTACCTGCTGTTCGAACAGCTCGAGCGCGGCAAGATGGATCTCGACACCCCGCTGCAGATCTCGGCCAACGCCGCCCGCATGCCGCCCTCCAAGCTCGGCGTGCGTCCGGGCTCGACCGTCACGGTCGAGGAGGCCATCAAGGCGCTGGTGACGAAGTCGGCCAACGACATCGCCTGCGCCATCGGCGAGAACATCGCCGGCTCCGAGCCGGCCTTCGCCGAGATGATGACCCGCAAGGCCCATGCCCTCGGCATGACGCGCACCCACTACGCCAACGCGTCGGGCCTGCCGGATTCCGACCAGATCACCACCGCCCGCGACCTGACGATCCTGGCCCGCGCGATCCAGGACCGGTTCCCGAAATATTACCGCTACTTCCAGACCCGCTCCTTCGCCTTCAAGGGCCGGGTGATCGGCAACCACAACCACCTGCTCGGCCGGGTCGAGGGCGTCGACGGCATCAAGACCGGCTACACCCGCGATTCGGGCTTCAACCTGATGACCTCGGCCCGCACCAGCGACCGCCACATCGTGGCGGTGGTGCTCGGCGGCAAGTCGGTGGCGAGCCGCGACACCATCATGGCCAAGCTCGTCCGGGCCAACCTGCCGGTGGCCTATGCGGGTGCCCGCACCTCGGCCCCGGTGGTCGAGGTGGCCGAGCGGCCGCGCCCCGCGGTGGTCGCCGAGCGCCCGGTCGCGACCCGCACCCTCGTGGCCTCCGCCGACGACGACGCGGTCGAGACCACGAACTCCACCGGCCAGCCCCTCGACATCGCGCCCCGCGGCGGCGCCACGCCGCAATCCTCGCCGAAGTGGCGTGCGGGCGCCGTCGGCGCCGTGCCGGCCAGCGCCCAGGCCTACGCCGCCGCCGGCGCCGCGCCGGCCTTCCCGGGCCCCGGGACCAAGTACGCCTCGCGCCTGCCGGCCTCCGAGCCCGGCGAGGCCCGCGCGCCGGCCCCGCGCGAGGCCGCCGCGCCCGCCGCCAAGCCCGTCACGGTGACTCCCTGGGTGATCCAGCTCGGCGCCATGGACGACGAAGGCAAGGCGAAGTCGATGCTCGCCGATGCGCGCCAGCGCAGCGGCGGGGCGCTCGGCAAGGCGGCCCCCTTCACCGAGCGGGTGACCCATGGCGGCACCACGCTGTTCCGCGCCCGCTTCTCCGGCTTCTCGGAGGCGGAGGCCGCGCAGGATGCCTGCCGGGCGCTCAAGCGGAACGGCTTCACCTGCTTCGCAACCCGGAGCTAGCACGGGGTTCGCTCTCCCCAGGCGATCCGGGGGAAGTCCGGGATCGCCCGGGGAGGGAGGCGCACACGATCAAAGCCTGTGCGCCTGTCTGTAACAAAGCATTCTCGAATACATCCCCGCCGCGGCACGTCCTGTCGCGGTTTCGTCGACACGCGCGTGGAGTATCAGCGATGTCGGTTGAGCAGAAAGTCCTTGGCCGCGTTGACGCGGGCCGCCAGGTAGTCCGACCCGCCCTGGTCCGGATGAAGCCGCTTCATGAGGGTCCGGTGCGCCCGGCGCACCTCCTCGAGGGGCGCCCCGCGCTGAAGCCCCAGGATCTGATAGGCCTCCTCCTCCGTCATCGGCCCTGGCTGCGCCGGACCGCGCGCCCCCGGGTCGCGATCAGCCTCAGCGTCTACGCGCCATCCGGCAAACCGGCGGTCCAGATAAGCCTCTAGCAGCCGGGCCCCGTCCGGATCGCTCGCGCGGCACTCCGACAGGAGCGCGGTGAGGCGCGGCAGCGCCAGGCCGTCGAGGGCCTGGCCCGCCAGCGACCCGGCCAGCACCGTGCCGCGCATCGCGCCGCTGGCGTGATCCAGCTCCATCTCCAGTAGGGCGGAGCGGACCCGCGACGTCGCGTCCGAGCGGTGCGGGGCGGTGCGGCCGAGGCCGAGCTTGCCGAGCCCGAAGGGCAGGGGCGAGCCCTGGCGCCAGCCGAGGAGCCAGGCACCGCCGAGGCCGAGCGCGCCGGCCATGTCGAAGCGCCCGCGCAGGAACAGGAAGGCGGCGGCCGCCAGCGCCAGCCAGCCGCCGGCCTGGCGGATCACCCGCGCAATCATCGTGGGGTTCGCCGTCGCGTAGTGGCGGCCGAGCCACCACAGGCCGACGAGGACGAGGACACCGAGGCCGAGGGCGATCATTCGTCGTAGGTCACTCTCGGTTCACGCGCTGCCCGGCGCGGGAGACCTCCGTCTTACCCGCGTGTCATGCCGGCGAGGAGCCGGCGCGCCGCCGCATCCTCATGCGCGGCCAGGCGCAATCCGTCGAGTCCCCGGGTGGCATAGATCGCCGCGGCGCGCAGCAGCGCGGCGAGCACCCCCGGCGCCGTGAGATCGAACCGGGCCGCGGCCCCGCCGCTCAGCCGGGCGATCTCCGAGAATCCCGCGGCGACCGCCGGATCGGGTCCCTCGTGGAAGCAGAAGGCCGGCAGCCCGAGGAGGCCGAGCTCGCCGGCGACGCCGCAGAGGTCGTCGAGATCCTCCTCGATCGCGTCGCCGACCAGCACCAGGGCCTTGACCGGACCCCGCCCGGCCTCGTTGCGGGCGTGGCGAAGCACCCGGCCGATCTGGGTCCGGCCGCCCTGGCAGGTCACGCCCTGCATGAGCCCCGTGAGCGCCCGGGCATCGGCGACGAAGCGGGAGGCGCGGCATTCCGAGAACCCGCGGAAATAGACGAGCTGCACCGAGAGCCCGCCGAGCCGGGCCGTCGCCTCGAACATCCCGGCCTGGACCCCGCAGGCGAGGTCCCAGGTCGGCTGCCGGCTCATCGTGGCGTCGAGGGCGAAGATCAGCCGCGGCGCATCGCCGGAGGGCGGCGCCACCTCGCGCGCCGTCCTGAGGAAGGCGTCGACCGCGTCGCCCTGCGCGCGGTCGAGGTCGCGGCCGGATCCACCCATGATGCCGTTCAGTGCCGCCGGATCGTGCTGGCGGTGAGCGCGTGGACCGAGAAGAGCCCGTCCGGATCGGTCCAGACGCGGGCATGCTCCCAGCCGGCGGTGCGGGCGAGCGCCCGGAAGCCCGGCACCGTGTACTTGTAGCTGTTCTCGGTGTGGATCGTCTCGCCGGAGGCGAAGTGGAACGGGATCCCCGCCACGGTGACGAGCTGGCTGCGCCGGCTCACCAGATGCATCTCGATGCGTCCCAGGTTCTCCTCGAAGAAGGCCTGGTGGGCGAAGCCGTCGAGGTCGAAATCGGCGCCGAGTTCCCGGTTGATGCGAGTGAGCAGGTTCAGGTTGAACGCCGCCGTCACCCCGGCGGCATCGTCGTAGGCGGCGTCCAGCACCGCCTTGTCCTTCACGAGGTCGATGCCGACGATCAGCGTCGCACCGGCGCCGAGCGTCCGGGCGAAGCTGGCGAGCAGGCCGGCCGCCATCTCGGGCTCGAAATTGCCGAGGGTCGAGCCCGGGAAGAAGCCGGCCTTGGGCGCGTCCTTCAGGTCGTCCGGAAGGTCGAACGGCTTGGTGAAATCCGCCGCCACCGGCTCGATGCGCAGGCGTGGGAAATCGCGGCCGAGTTCCTCCGCCTCGCTGCGCAGGAACTCCGCCGAGACGTCGACCGGCACGTAGGCGCCGAGATCGGCGAGGTGCGGCAGCAGGCGGCGCACCTTGGTGGTGGACCCGCTGCCGAACTCGACGAGGGCCGCGCCGGGCGGCAGCCCGGCGCCGATCTCGGGGCCGTAGCGGTCGAGAATCGCGAGCTCGGTACGGGTGGGGTAGTATTCCGGCAGGCGGGTGATCGCCTCGAACAGCTCCGAGCCGCGCCGGTCGTAGAAATACTTGGCCGAGAGGGATTTCTGCGGCGCGCGCAGGCCCGCGATCACGTCCTGGAGAAAGCTCCGGTCGATGCGGGCGGGGGGGGGCGCGAGATGGGGAAGCGGGGCTGTCACGGGCAGGAACTCCGAGTTCGGGCGGGCACCCTGAGGGCACCCGGATCGAGGCACGGCACGCCTCACGCGCCGTATTGAGATAGACGCAGGCCCGTGAACTGCCAGCGCTGGTGGGGATAGAAGAAGTTCCGGTAGGTCGGCCGGCTGTGTCCGTGCGGCGTCGCCACCGAGGAGCCGCGCAGCACGAACTGGCTGACCATGAACTTGCCGTTGTATTCGCCGAGCGCGCCGGGCAGCGGCCGGTAGCCCGGATAGGCGCCGTAGGCGCTGCGGGTCCATTGCCAGACATGGCCGAAACCCGCGTCGAGGGAGTCCGAGGCCGCCTCCCACTCGGCTTCCGTCGGCAGGTCGCGCCCGGCCCAGCGGGCGAAGGCGTCGGCCTCGTAGTAGCTCACATGCGTCACCGGCAGGGACGGATCGACGGGCCTCAATCCGGCGAGCGTCATGCTCGACCAGACGCCGTCCTGGCTCCGCCAGTAGCCCGGCGCCTCCCAGCCCTCGGTCTGCGCGGCCACGAAGCCGTCCGAGAGCCAGAGCTCGGGCCTGGCGTAGCCGCCATCCTGCATGAATTCGAGCCATTCGCCGTTGGTGACGAGGGCGCGATCGAGGGTCACGGGCCGCAGCAGCACGTCGTGGCGCGGCTCCTCGTTGTCGAAATGGAAGCCCTCGCCCGCATGGCCCATCTGACCGACGCCGCCCGCCAGGGCGACCTGTCCGGGCCGCTGCGACAGGGCGGGCCAGCGCCAGCCCTCGTCATAGGCCGGCAGCAGCGGGTTCTGCGCGAAGGCGTGCAGGATGTCGGTGAGCATCAGCTCCTGGTGCTGCTGCTCGTGGTGCAGGCCGATCTCGACGATGGCGGCGATCTCGGGGAGCTGCCCCTCGGGGGCGCCCGCGATCAGCTCCGCCACCGCGCGGTCGACATGGGCACGGTAGGCGGCGACCTCGTCGCAGGTCGGCCGGGTGACGAGGCCGCGGCTGATCCGCGGCGCCCGCGGACCCGCCTGCACGTAGTAGGAGTTGAACAGGTAGAAGAAGCGCTCGTCGAAGACGGTGTAGCCCGGCACGCGCTCCTTGAGCAGGAACTGCTCGAAGAACCAGGTCGTGTGGGCGCGGTGCCACTTGGTCGGGCTCGCATCCGGCATCGACTGGATCTGCTGGTCTTCCGGAGAGAGCGGAGCAGCCCGGCTTTCGGTCTCGTCGCGCACGTGGCGGAAAGCCGCGATCCAGGCCCCCCGGTCGACCGGGCGGGCGTGGATGGAGGGCGGCGGGAACGCGGGGCGCGTGTCGAGGGCCTGCGCGGTCGCGGTCGCTGCCATCGGATTGTCCCTCATGCGTAGATTGATTGTCCACGCTTAACGCGGGTCCGGGGAACTCGTTTCTCCGGCGCGGCGTTACCGCGCAGCTTGTGCGGCGCGGGGAAAGCGAGGCCTTTTTGCCGCCGCAGTGACCAAGCCTTAACGATCGCGCCGGACTCTCGCCGGCAATCCTCCATATCTCTCGGTCAAAACCTCCCATGCGGTTCGATCTGATGGCCGGCACTGCCGCGGCGCCCCTGGCGCCGATCACCCGTGCGCCGGTGGTCCTGGTGTTCGATTCCGGCCTCGGCGGCCTCACGGTGCTCGCCGAGGTGCGGCGTGCCCGCCCCGACGCCCGGGTGGTCTACGCCGCCGACGACGCGGCCTTCCCGTATGGCGGCCTCGCCGAGCCGGTGCTGGTCGAGCGGGTGCTCACCGTCATGGAGCGGCTGATCGCGTCGCACGCCCCCGACCTCGTGGTGGTGGCCTGCAACACCGCCTCGACCCTGGTGCTGCCGGCCCTGCGCCGGCGCTTCGAGGTGCCCTTCGTCGGCACCGTGCCGCCGATCAAGCCGGCCGCCGCGGCGACGCGCTCGGGCCTCGTCAGCGTGCTCGCCACGCCGGGCACCGTGCGGCGCGACTATACCCGCGACCTGATCGACACCTACGCGGCGGGCTGCTCGGTCACCCTCGTCGGGGCGACGGGCCTCGCCGCGCTCACCGAGGCGGCGCTCTCCGGGCTGCCGGTCTCGGATGCCGACCTGTGGGCCGAGATCGGGCCCTGCTTCGTCGAGAGCGAGGCCGGGCGCACCGACGTGGTGGTGCTCGCCTGCACCCATTACCCGCTGCTGCTCGCCCGCTACCAGGCCGTCGCTCCCTGGCCGGTGACCTGGATCGATCCCGCCCCGGCGATCGCCCGGCGCATGACCCAGCTGATCGGCGGTCCCGTCCGCGGGCTTGGGAACGATGGTCCGGGCCCGGTTCTGGCCGCCTTCACCTCCGGCGACCGGCTGACCCCCGCCCTGCGGACGGCCCTTTGCGACCGCGGCATCGCCGAGGTCGCGGTCGAGGCGATGCCGCTCGTCCTGCAGTGAGCGCCTGGCGGGCGGCGATGATCGCGGCCGGCCTGCTCGTCGCGCTCCTCGTCGTCTACGGCGCGGTCGTCGCCGCGTTCTGGTGGTTCCAGCGCAGCCTGCTCTATCCGGGGCAGGGCCGTGCCGTTCCGGCGACGGGCGCTCGGCTCCCGCCCGAGGCCGGAACGATCGCGGTGCCGACGCCGGACGGCGAGCGGCTGCGTGCCCTCTGGCTGCCGCCGGCCCCCGGCGCCGGCGTGGTGGTGACGTTTCACGGCAACGCCTCGCTCCCCGACTGGCACGCCGAACGCTTCGCCGCCGGGCCCTGGCGGTCTCACGGCTGGGGCGTGATGGCGCCGGCCTATCGCGGCTATCCGGGTTCCACGGGGCGCCCGAGCGAGGCCGGGCTGATCGCCGACGGGCTCGCGGCCGTCGCCGAGGCGCGGCGCCGGGCGCCGGGAGCGCCCGTGCTGCTGCACGGCCATTCCCTCGGCGCGGCGGTCGCCGTCGCGGTGGCGGCTCGCGCCGGCGCGACGGGCCTGCTCGGGCTCTATCTGGAGGCGCCGTTCACGTCGATGACCGCGATGGCCCGGCACCATTTCCGGTTCCTGCCGGCGCGCCTCCTCTCCGACACCTGGCATTCCGACCGGATCATCGGCACCGTTCCCGCGCCGATCCTGATCGTGCACGGCGATGCCGACCCGGTGATCCCCGCAAAATACGGGGCTCGCCTGGCGCAGGCGGCCGGCGCCGGGTTCGTGGAGGTGCCGGGGGACCACGTCTCGATCCTGGGGAGCCGGGACGCCGAGGCCGAGGCGCGGTTCCAGCCGGCGCCCTGACCCTTGACCCCATACGCTTTGTCGCCTAAGAGCGCCCGGTTCGCGGGGCTCCGGTTCGGGGCCCCGAAAACATTTTGCGCACCCGCGAGCGGCTCGTCACGGCCGCTCTGTCGCCCCGGATTCGGGGGGAGGAGGGCGCGTTCCTCTCATACGTGATGCGATAAGTTTTCAGAGGACACGCGATGTCGAAACGCGTTCAGGCGAAGCACAAGCTCGATCGCCGCATGGGCCAGAACATCTGGGGCCGCCCGAAGAGCCCCGTGAACCGCCGCGAGTACGGCCCGGGCCAGCACGGCCAGCGCCGCAAGGGCAAGATGTCCGACTTCGGCACGCAGCTGCGCGCCAAGCAGAAGCTCAAGGGCTACTACGGCAACATCACCGAGAAGCAGTTCCGCCGTTACTACGCCGAGGCGATCCGCCTGCGCGGTGACTCGGGCGAGAACCTGGTCGGCCTGCTCGAGCGCCGCCTCGACGCGGTGGTCTACCGCTCCAAGTTCGTCGCGACCCCCTTCGCCGCCCGCCAGTTCGTGAACCACGGCCACATCCGGGTGAACGGCGTGCGCGTCAACATCCCGAGCTACCTCGTCAAGCCGGACGACGTGATCGAGATCAAGGAATCGTCCAAGCAGCTCGAGATCGTCGTCGTGGCGAGCCAGCTCGCCGAGCGCGACGTGCCCGACTACATCGAGGTCGATCACGGCAAGATGACGGCCCGCATGACCCGCGTGCCGACCCTGTCCGAGGTCCCGTACCCGGTGCAGATGGAGCCGAACCTGGTGATCGAGTTCTACTCGCGCTGATCGCGCGACACGGGAACCGAGAGTTTGGAAAGCCGCCCGAAAGGGCGGCTTTTCTGTTTGGGCTTGCCGCGCACGGCGTCGGAAGCCTTACGCTTTCCTGGCATCGATGTTCGAAGGTAAAGCGCGTTCCCCTCTCCCGGGTGGGAGAGGGGATCCTGCGCCATACCGAAGACCGGCTATCGTCGCAAAACCTCGCTTTTACCCCGCGAGCGCCGCCCGGATCCGCTCCGCATGCTGCGCCAGCACCGACGGATCCGCCATCCCGTCGACGTGGCGGCGCGGCGCGACGCCCTCGTGCCGGGGCAGGACGTGGACGTGGAGGTGGAACACGGTCTGGCCGGCCGCCGCCTCATTGTACTGGTAGACCGCGACGCCGTCGGCCGCGAAGGCGGCCTTGGCGGCGCGGGCCACGGTCTGAACCGCCGCGTAGAGGTGGCCGAGCGTGGAGGGGTCCGCGTCGAGGAGGTTGCGGCTCGGGGTCTTCGGCACGACCAGGGTATGGCCGTCGGCCTGGGGCATCACGTCCATGAACGCGATAACGTGCTCGTTCTCGTAGACTTTGTGGCAGGGGATCTCGCCCCGGAGAATCTTGCCGAAGATGTTCTGAGGGTCGTAGGCGGTCTGCGTCATCGCATGGTTCCTGTCGGTGTCCGATCAGCTCGCTCGCCGATCATGCCACCCTCCTGGTCATCCCGGGGCCGCGCAGCGGAGCGCGGGATCCATAGCCGTGACGATGTCGGACGAGGCGGAAAGCTGCCCACCTCGTCCTGGAAAGCCAGCGGTCATGGCTCCCGGGCGCTCGGCAGGCCCCGCCCCGGAATGACGCAGAGAGAGGGCGTCGCCGGAGCTTATCCGAACGGCCGCCCTCCCGGAACCGCCGCTCAGCCGGCGGCTGCCGCCGAGCGCCGCTCGACCAGCCGCGCCAGATACGCCGCGCCGAGCGGGATGATCGCGTCGTCGAAGTCGAAGGCGGCGTTGTGCAGGTTCGCCCCGGCCTTTCCGCCGAGCCACGCATAGGCGCCGGGCACCGCGTGCAGCATGTCGGCGAAGTCCTCGCTGCCCATCTTGGGCTCGGGCGTGGTGTCGACCTTGGCGGCACCGAACAATTCGGTGGCGACCTCGGCGGCGGCGCGGGTCTGTTCCTCGCTGTTGCGCAGGACCGAGAAGATGTCGCGGATCTCGACCGTGATCTCGGCGCCGAAGGTCGCGGCCACGCCGGCGGAGATCTCGCGCATGCGCTGGGACACCAGTGCCCGCACGCCGTCGTCGAAGGTGCGGATCGTGCCGGCGAGATGGGCCTCCTCCGGGATCACGTTGTAGGCCGCGCCCGCATGGACCTGGGTGATCGAGAGCACCGCCGATTGCAGCGGGTCGGCGTTGCGGCTGACGATGGTCTGGAGCGCCTGGACCAGGGCGGCCTGGACCACCACGGGATCGATGCCGCGATTCGGCTGCGCCCCGTGGGCGCCGCGCCCGACGATGCGGATGTCGAAGAAGTCGGCCGCCGCCATGGCGGGGCCGGGCCGCACCGAGAGCTCGCCGCTCCGCCCGCTCGGGTTGTTGTGCAGGCCGTAGACCTCGTCGCAGGGAAAGCGCGAGAACAAACCGTCGGCCAGCATGGCGCGGGCGCCGCCCAGCCCTTCTTCCGCGGGCTGGAAGATGAACACCGCGGTGCCGTCGAAGTCGCGGGTCTCGGCCAGGTACTTGGCGGCACCCAGCAGCATCGTGGTGTGGCCGTCATGGCCGCAGGCGTGCATCTTGCCCGGAATGGTCGAGCGATAGGGGAGGTTGGTCGCCTCCTCGATCGGCAGGGCGTCCATGTCGGCGCGCAGGCCGATGCGCCGGGGACTGGTGCCGCGGCCCTTCAGCACCCCGACGACGCCGGTGCGGCCGATCTCGCGATGCACCTCGATGCCCCAGGAGGCGAGCATCGAAGCCACGATGCCGGAGGTGCGCACCTCCTCGAAGCCCAGCTCGGGATGGGCGTGGAAATCGCGCCGGATGGCGGTGAGCGCGTCGAGGTCGGCGGAGATGCGGTCGATCGGGGACATGCGGCGGAACGCTCCGGACTTCGGCCCGGATGCCCGGGCCGGACGGCGCGCATCCTCGGGCGCCGGTTCGCCCGAGTCCAGGGGCGCGAATGCATGGCCGGTTCGGCGGGCTTCGCGCCCCGGGTCGTTCAGTCGGCGATGGCGCCGTAGACGAGCTGCTTGATCTCGCGGCGATAATACGCCCGGCTCGGTCCGGGCGCCTGGGTCATCATCACCACCGCCAGGTCCTCCTTGGGATCGACCCAGAAGAACGTGCCGGCATAGCCCGCCCATAGGAACTCGCCCTTGGAGCCGGGCACCCCGGCGATGCCGGCCTCCTTGCGCACCATGAAGCCGAGGCCGAACGTGTAGCCGGGCACGCCCATCAGCAATTCGCCGGGGCTGACCACTGGCTTGATCCGGTCGCCGAGATGGTCGGCGGTCATCAGGTCGACGCTGGTGCGGCTGAGCACCCGGGCGCCGTCGAGGATGCCGCCATCGAGCATGGCTTGCGCGAAGCGCAGGTAATCGGCCGCGGTGCCATAGCCGCCGGCGCCGCCGGAATCGTTCTTCGGCGCCGCGCCGTCGATGAGCCGGTTCGGAGCCCCGGTCGCCGGATCGGTCGGCAGCGCCTGGGCGATCCGGCCCGCCTGGTCGGCCGGCACCGAGAAGCCGGTCTCGCTCATCTTCAGCGGCCGTAAGACCCGCTCCGCCAGGTAGTCGCCGAGGCGTTGCCCTGAGGCCTTCTCGACCACGCGGCCTAGCACGTCGACCGCGAGGCTGTACTGCCAGACCGTGCCGGGCTGGTAGGCCAGGGGCGCGCCCGCGATCCGGCTGGTGAACTCCTCCGGCGTGAGGTCGGTGGTGTTGTAGTCAAAATCGGGCTTGAACAGGCCGGCCTTGGAATAGGCCGCCTTGACGGCAGGGTTGGTGGTGATCTCGCCATAGGCGAGGCCGGCGGTGTGGCGCAGCAGGTCCTGCACCGTCGGGGCGCGCTCGGCCGGGACGAGGTCCGGCGAGGTTTCGCCGAGCGCATTCGGGCGGCTTCCCGCCACCTTCAGGTCCTTGAACTCCGGCAGGTATTTCGAGACCGGGTCGGTGAGCTGGAGCCGGCCGTCCTCCATGAGCGTCATGGCGGCGACCGAGGTCAGCGGCTTCGTCATCGAGTAGATGCGGAAGATCGCATCCTTGGCCAGGGGCGCCCCGGTGGCCTTGTCGCGGAAACCGACGCTCTCGGCATAGGCGAGGCGGCCGTGCCGGGCGATCATCACCACGGCGCCGGGCAGGCGGCCGGCCGCCACCTCCTCCTCCATCGCTTGGCCGATGCGGCCGAGCCGCTCGGCGGACAGCCCGACCTCGTCCGGCCGGGCCGGCGCCAGGGCCTCGCCGCGGTGCACCTTCAGGGCCGGATCCGCCAGGGCCGGCGTGGCGAGCGCGGCGACGACCACCCCGATGCAACCCAGCAGGAACCGGCGGGACGCGTATCCGCGCCCTCCCTCGCTCGTCCGCATGATGTTTCGCTCCCGAACCGGAGCCTCTTTCCGGGCCCCGTGCGGCGAGCGTAGCCGCCCCGGTGGCGGGACGCTACGGGCCCGTCAGTCCTCGCCGCGCCGGAACGGCGTCGCCGCGTCGAGGGCCTCGGCCGCCGCCTCGACATGGCGCGCCTCGCGCGCGAGATAGTCGGCGATGGCCGCCCGCAGGCCGGGATCGGCGATGTCGTGGGCCGAGTGGGTGATCACCGGGCGATAGCCGCGGGCGAGCTTGTGCTCGCCCTGCGCCCCGGCCTCGACCCGGGCGAGGCCACGGGCGATCGCGAAGTCGATCGCCTGGTAGTAGCAGACCTCGAAATGCAGGAAGGGGTGGTCCTCGATGCAGCCCCAGTTGCGGCCGTAGAGGGCCCGGTCGCCGATCAGGTTGATGGCACCCGCCACGTACTGCCCTTCGCGCCGCGCCATCACCAGAAGGATGCGCTCCGGCATGCGCTCGCCGATGAGCGAGAAGAAGCGCCGGTTCAGGTAGGGCCGGCCCCATTTGCGCGAGCCGGTATCCATGTAGAAGCGGTAGAAGGCGTCCCAATGGGCTTCCGTGAGGTCGGAGCCGGTGACCCACTCGATCGTGAGCCCGGCCGCGAGCGCGTCGCGGCGCTCCCGCTTGATCGCCTTGCGCTTGCGCGAGGCCAGCGCCCCGAGGAAGTCGTCGAAGGTGGCGTAGCCCGCATTGTCCCAGTGGAACTGCTGGTCGACCCGGCGCAGGAACCCGAGGTCGCCCGCCCGCTCGGCCTCGATCTCGGGCAGGAAGGTGGCATGGATCGACGAGGCCTCGACCTGCCGGCGCAAGGCCCGCAGGCCCGCGACGAGGGCGGAGGTGGCCTCCTCGGGATCCTCGCCCGGGGCGATCAGGAAGCGGGGTCCCGTCACCGGCGTGAACGGCACGCTGACCTGGAGCTTCGGGTAGTAGCGGCCGCCGGCACGCTCGAACGCGTCGGCCCAGCCGTGATCGAACACGTACTCGCCCTGCGAGTGGGATTTCAGGTAGCAGGGCGCATACCCGATCACTTGCCTCTCGATCCCTCGGCCCTCGTGTCCCTGGCCGTCTCGCTCGACGGCCACGTGCAGCGGCAGCCAGCCGGTGCGGCCGCCGACGCAGCCGGATTCCTCCAGCGCCGACAGGAAGGCGTGGCTGACGAAGGGGTTGTGGCTCTCGGCCGCCCCCGCGAGCGATTCGGCCGAGAGGGCGCAGCGGTCCCAGTCGGCCGCCGCGATCTCGGAGATGCGCTGGACGACGCGGACCTGCAAGGTGCCCGCCGCCGGGGTGGCGCCGCACCCTGCTTCGCCGGTCTTCTCCATGGGGGCTGGAGTTAGGTCGCGGTCGCGGGCTCGGCAATGCGGCGCGCACTCGCAGGCCGCGGAGGAGCGGAACCGTCGCGCGGTCTCGCCGATTGGGTCTCCACCATGATCAGCGACGACACGACCACGCGCCCGCGCGTCCCGACGGCGATGCCGCACTCCCCGAACCCGCTGGCGCAGGCCTGGGACGACCGGATCGCCCGGCTCCTCGACCTGCTGCCGAAGCGAGTGGGGGATTCGATCGCCTGGCTGCGCGCCCCGTCCCGGCGCTGGGTCCGCATCCCGGCCGCGCTGCTGCTGATCCTGGGCGGCTTCCTGGCGATCCTGCCGATCTTCGGGCTGTGGATGCTGCCCCTGGGCCTCGCCCTCCTCAGCGAGGACATTCCCGGAATGAAGCCGTCGCTGGAGCGGTCGGCCCGGTGGCTGGAGGCCCGGTGGGCGAGCCTCGTGGCGTGGTGGCGCGGCCGGGGCTGAACGGACGCCGTCAGTTCAGCGACGTCATCGCCCCCGTCCGCGGCGCCGGCCAGGACACGGCCGGCAGGTCGATATTGGGCAGCTCGACGCTCACCGAATCGCCCGGCATCAGCGTCGTGGTGTCGTCGGCGCCGATCTCCTGCACGCCCGCGCCGCTCTGGCGGGCGATGCGGTAGGTCGGCTTGGCGCGGCGGGCCTGGGCGCGGTCGGTGAGGAAGCGAGGGGCGGAGACCTCGGCTTCGAGGATCAGCCGCTCGGCCACCTCCATCCGGGGCTTCAGCTGCTGGAGCTGCCGCTCGGTGTCGCGCATCTCCCCGGTGACCTCGGTGGCGCGACGGCTGCGCATGTCGAGGATCGAGAGGTCGGCCCGGGAGATCGATTCGCGGGCCCGCAGCAGCTCGGTGGTGGTGCGCAGCTTCTCGCTCTCCATCTGGGCCATCGAGCGGCCGGCCGCGACGGTGCGCTGCTGCGTGGCGAGGCCGCGCTCGGCGAGCTGCTCGTTGCTGCGGATCTCGGTGGCGATCAGCTTGATCTGGGTGTCGATCGTGGCGAGCTGGCCGTTCAGCGCGTCGATCTGCTGGCGCAGGAAGCGCTTGAGGTCCTCGATCGCGTCGACCTGCGTCGCCAGCGCCTTGCGCCTCGCCTCGAAGATCGCGGTCTCGCGGTCGATGAGCGCCAGGACGCCCGGATCCGGCCGCGAGGCCAGCTCCTTCGGGAAATCGATCTTCGGCTTGTCGTCGCGCTCGGCGGCGAGGCGCAGGAGGCGGATCGTCAGCTGGTCGCGGTCCTTGTGCAGGCCGGCGAGGTCGCCCCGCGCGGTGATCGCGTCGCGCTCCAGGCGCAGGAGGCCGCCATCGGTCACCCGCGGCGGTCCGCCCGCCAGCGCCACCGCCTTGGCCACCGTGAGCCCCGGCCGGAAGGCGTACTCGCCGGGCTTGTCGACCGCGCCGCTGATGTAGAACGGCCGGTAGACGGCGATCTCGACCGCGGTGTCGGGGGCATCCGCCAGCTCCATCCGGTCGCGCAGGCGCCGCGCCACCAGGCGGCTGACCTCCCGGGTCGGCAGCCCGGCCACCGGGATGTCGCCGATGATCGGCAGGGACAGCGTGCCGTCCGCCCCGATGGTGAACTCGTCGTTGAGCGCCGTCCAGGCGAAGATCTCGTCGCGGCTCGCCCGCCACTCGAACACCCGGAGCCGGATGCGGTCGAGCGGTCCGAGGGCGTAGCCCGCAAGGCTGGTCGCGCCGGCAGCAGGCGCGCTGGTACCCGTACCGGAGGTCCCTTGGGAGGTCCCTTGGGAGATCCCCTGCGAGATCCCTTGGGACGCCCCTTGGGTGGCGGCCACCGGCGGGGCCGTGGAGGGGGTGGGACGCTGCCCGCTGGCCGCGCTCGCGAGCCCGGCCGGCAAACACATCGCGCCGAGAAGGAGACCGCGCCGGAGAGAGGCGGGAAGACGGGGTGCTGCTCGCATGCGGATCAGGCCTTCTCGTGCCGGCAAGGTCTCGTCCAAGGTCTCGTTCAAGGCCTCGTTCAAGGCCTCTTGCCCGCTAGCGCGGCGCCGGCCTCGTACCGAGGATGGGTCAAGCCTCGGCCGTCCGGCCACGCCGCGCAGCCTCCCAATAAGCGGTAGGCGCCGCACCACCCGCCGCGCCTTGCCCCCGCGCCTTGCCCGTTCGCCCCGTCGTCGCCTACGCCTCTTCCGTCGCAATCTGCGCACCCCGAAGGGGGTATCTTAAGATGAGGCGACGTATACCCGGATGATATTGTGTCGAAATTGACCTGACGGTCGCGCGTCTGCCTATCTTTAACCGCTCGTTAACGGTGGAGAGGGCGAATGGCTCGTGGCGTACGACCGCAATCCCGCGTGGACGGCGGTGATGAACTTGGCAGTAGCGGGCTGGGGCGAGCCGGGCTGGATGGCGGCGGCCTGGCGCTGCTGCTCGCCCCCGGGCTCGTGCCGCTCGCGCCGGCGGCGGAGGCCGGCGCTCCGCCGCCCGCCGTCCTGGCGCACCCGGTGGTGTCGCGGCGCGGTGCGGCCCTGGCGTTCAAGCGCGCCGTCGACGTGGTGGGGTCCGCCCTCGGCCTCGTGCTGCTGCTGCCCCTGCTCCTCGCCATCGCGGTGCTGATCAAGTGCGATTCGCGCGGGCCGGTGCTGTTTCGCCAGACCCGCATCGGGCTCGGCAACCGGCCGTTCCGGGTCTGGAAGTTCCGCACCATGACCTGCTGCGAGAACGGCAGCGTGATCCGGCAGGCCCGGCCCGACGACCCGCGGGTGACCCGCATCGGCCGGTTCTTGCGCCGCACCAGCCTCGACGAGCTGCCCCAGCTGGTGAACGTGCTCCTCGGCTCGATGTCGCTGGTCGGGCCGAGGCCGCACGCGGTGGCCCATGACGCCCAGTTCGCCGGTATCGTCGCCCGCTACGCCGAGCGGCATGCGATGCGCCCGGGCATTACCGGCTGGGCCCAGGTGCGCGGCTGCCGCGGCGAGACCCCGAACGCCGCCGCGATGCAGCGCCGGGTCGATCTCGACCTCGCCTATATCGAGCATTGGTCGCCCCTGCTCGACGTCATCATCCTCGCCATGACGCTGCGCGAGGTCGTCCGCCCGCAGGCCGCCTACTGAGCTTCGTCCCGTCACGTCCCGGCTGCGCCTGGCGCGCGGCCGGGCGAGGATCCGCGCCCTCATGACCCTCATCGATCTGACCCTCTGCGCCCTGATGCTCGCCGGCGCGGTGCCGGTCGCCGTGTTCGCCGCACAGGTGCTGGCCTCGCTGCCGGCCCTGCGCCCGGCACCGGTGCCCTCGCGACGCCCGTCCCTGGCGGTGCTGGTCCCGGCCCACGACGAGGCCGGCCAGATCGCCGCCACGGTGGCCGCCCTGCGCCCCGGCCTGTGCCCCGGCGACCGCCTCCTGGTGGTGGCCGACAATTGCCGCGATGCCACCGCCGCCGCCGCCCGGTCCGCCGGGGCCGAGGTGGTGGAGCGCCACGATCCCGCACGGCGCGGCAAGGGGTACGCCCTCGATTATGGCTATCGCCACCTCGCCCGTACCGGCCTGCCCGAGACGCTGGTGGTGGTGGATGCCGATTGCGCCCTGGCGCCGGCCGGTCTCGACCGAATCGCGCGCCTGAGCGCCGCGATCGGCGGGCCGGTCCAGGCGGCCTACCGCCTCGATCCGCCGCTCCAGGCCTCCTCGTCCCTGCGCCTCGCGACCGTCGCCACGGTGGTGAAGCAGATCGGCAGGCCCCTCGGGGGAAGCCGCCTCGGCTGGCCCTGCGGCATCTCCGGCACCGGCTTCGCGGTGCCGACGCGCCTCCTCGGCGAGGTCGGGCTGGCGAACGGGCACCTCGCCGAGGACCTCAAGCTCGGCCTCGACCTGGCGCTGGCCGGCCATCCGCCCCGCTTCTGCCCGGAGGCCGAGGTGACGAGCACGCTTCCCGCCGGTGCGGCGGCGCGCCGTGCCCAGCAGACCCGCTGGGAGCACGGCCATCTCTCGCTGATCCTGCCCTATGCCGCCGCGCTCGCCCGCGCCGCCCTGCGCCGGGGCGATGCCCGGCTCGCCGCCATGGCCCTCGATCTCTGCGTGCTGCCTCTCGTGACCCTCGCCCTCGTCGAGGCCGGGCTCCTCGGCGCTGCCCTCGCGTGGTGGGCCGTCGGCGGCGGGGCCGCTCCGCTGCTGATCGCGGCGACCAGCCTCGCCGTCCTCGTCCTCGCCTTCGCCCTCGCGGCCCGGCGCTGGGGCGGCGGCCTGCTGCGGTGGCAGGATCTGCGCGCCCTGCCGCGCCTCGTTGCCGGCAAGGCCGGGATCCTGGCGCGCTTCGCCTTGCGCCGGCAGACCGTGTGGGTGCGAACGGAGCGGGCCGGGGAAGGACCTTCGACGTAAGACGCGTCTCGCGCGCCGCAGGGCTGTCCGGAGGAGGACATGCCCCCGGACAGTGGCCCGGCGCGAGATCCTGCGGAATCCAGGCGGGGGCGGACCCGTCGAGCACCGGCTCAGCCGGCCTGGCCTCGCCACGGCTCGGCCCGAAGAGCCGGGGCGGACCGACCGGCCACCCGGATCCGGGCCGCCTCCAGCACCGCTGCCATCGCGGGGGCGACGGCCCGGAACGTGGTGCCCTCCGCCACGGTGCGGCGCGCCTCGGCGCCGAGACGGGCCCGCGCGGCGGGATCGTCCCACAGGGCCTTGATGGCGGCGGCGAGGGCGGCGGGGTCTTCCGGCGGCACCAGGAGGCCGTTCTGCCCCTCGATCACGTAATCCTCGGTCCCTGCCGCCCGGGTCGCCACCACGGGCTTGGCCAGCATCATCGCCTCCAGCACCGTGACCTGGCCCGAGGTGAAGGTGGTGTTGCGCAGGGGCACGACGTTGACCCGGGCCCGGCCGCACAGGTCGTGGCACTCGGCGATCCCGAGGCCGCTCCGCACCGTGACGTTCGGCGGGAGCGCCAGGTCCGCGACGGCGTGGGCGCCGGCGACGATCACGGTCGGCAGCCCGAGGGACGCGGCGGCGGCCGCCAGGGTGGCGTAGTCCCGGTTGGCCGAGCCCATGGCGAGGATGAACGGCGCCGCCTCGTCCTCGTGCGTCTCCCGCGGCTCGTCGTGGATCGACAGGGGCACGAACGCGAACCGGTCGCGGGGCAGGTCGAGCCAGTCGGCGTAGAGCGCGATCTCGCGGCGGGAATGCACCACGAACACGTCGACCTGCCGCAGCACCAGGCGGGCCAGCCGCGCCTTCCAGCCGCCGGGCGTCCGGCCGAGATTGAAGCACCAGGCGACGAGCGGGACGTCCCGCCGCCCGAGGACGAGCTTGACCAGGGCGGCCGCCACGGCGAGCTGAGGGAAGCCGGTCATGATGCCGACCCGGCCCCGGGGCGCCGCCCGCACCAGGCGCCAGGCCTGCCAGGCATGACGCAGGTAGTCGGACCATTCCGACGCTCCGGTCGCGGCGCGCGAGCGGTCATGCGCGTAAGGCGCCGGCGCCGTCGTGAAGCGGTGGGGGGCGCCGACATGGTGGGTGATCCAGTCGCCGCCCTCGTCGTACAGGAAGGGGACCGCGAGGATCCACTGCATCGAACCGGCTCCCGTCATGGTCGTCCCGCATCCTGGCTGAGCGCGGCCGGCGCGCGGTCGCGGACGGGAGCTTAGAGGCCGGCCGGGCGGGCGGGAGCGGATAATCCGGCGGCTTGGCCCGCGCGAAAGGCGGCGGGCCTCACCGAAAGGCGCAGGGTCGGCGCGTCGTCCGGGTGACGCGCGGGCCCGGCGGACGCCCCGAAGACGACGCTCCGTGCCGAGGCCGGATCCGTTACCCTCGCGGCTGCCCTGCCGTCGCTCGTCCTCCCGGGAGATCCGCGCCGATGCACCGCTCCGCCGCCCTCCTCGCCCTCGGCCTGGCCCTGCAGGGCGCCCCCGCGCTGGCCGAGAGCCCGTATCGCGACCCGGTCGCGCAGCCCTTCGCGTCGACGAGCATCTGGAACACCCCGCTCGGCCGCGAAGCCACGTTCCAGCCCGGCGAGGCCGCCGAGACGGCGCTCCTGCGCAACCAGAATGCCGGCGGCCCGGCGGGGGCCTTCGCATGGATCGGCGGCCACGCCTTCGGGATCTACCGCCAGGGCGCCGGCGATCCGGAGCGGACCTGGACCTATCGCGGACGGCCGCCGACGGTGCCCTGGCCGTATGGCGGCAGTCCCGGCGGCGGCCGCTTCTCCCTGCGCACCCCGCCCGGGATCGCCTTCCTGGGCGGCACCGACCGGCATGCGGTGCTCGTGGATGCGGAGGGCCGCTACGCCTACGAGGTCTGGCTCGGCGCCTTCGATGCCGCCCGCAACCTCTACTCGGCGCAATACCTCGTCCGCACCGACCTGCGCGGCAGCGGCATCGCCGCCAAGGCGGGGACGTCGGAGGGGGTGCGCGCCTTCGGCGGCTCCCTCATCGGCGGCCTGGTGCGCCGGGCCGAGCTCGATCGGGGCGAGATCCGTCACGCCATCGCGATGTCGGCGAGCACGAGCCAGGCGAGCCCGACCCGCATCGTCTGGCCGGCCACCGCCACCGATGGCAACGGGCACAATGGCCATACCGGCGTGATTCCCATGGGGGCGCTGTTCGCGATCCCGCCCCAGGTCGATCTCGCCCGTCTCGGCCTCGCCACCCGCGAGGGCCGGGCGCTCGCCCGGGCGTTCCAGGAATTCGGCGGCTACATCACCGACACCGCCGCCCGCACCCTGGTGATCGCCTATCTGGAGGAGGGCTGCACCGAGCAGCAGATCAACCACCTGCAGTCGGACAAGGACAAGATCCTGTCGGTGCTGGCAATGGTGACCAACAACACCGCCGCCCATCCGGGCGGCCCCGGCCCCCGCGTGGCGCCGCCGCCGCCGCCGCTCGAGGGAGAGTGACGGCGGAACAGGATTGAGGGCTTGTTCGACTTGCCCGACAGTGCGGGCAGCCTCAGCGTCGGTCCGGGGTCGCGCAGCGGATCCCGGACCGACGAAGAGCGTGTAGAACCCGGAGGTGGCGGTCAGACAGGTTTCGGCGCGCCGATCGAGCAAAGCATCCGGCTCGATCCCCGACCTGTCGCGCCGGAGCATAGATCTTCGGAAAATAGAAAAACCGACGCTGGCCGGCTCGACCGCGTCGGGGAGATTGGCAGCACGGTGGGGCGGCGGGGGCTCGCCCCAGGCGGGACCGTGCGGGATGTCGCTCCCGCGCCCCTTGACGTCACAACTTCAGGTCGGAGCGGGTTTCGAAGGCCCGGATGGCCACCTCGGTCCGGTTGGTCGCCCCGACCTTGCGCATGATGTTGCGAACATGCACCTTGACGGTGCTCTCCTTCATGTTGAGCTCGAAGGCGATGATCTTGTTCGCCTTGCCCTTCTGCAGCTGCTCCAGCACCGCCGTCTGGCGCGGGGTGAACTGGCTGCGGGGGTCGGCCGCGCCGGTTTCCTCGGGGCCGCCCCGGCGCTGCAGCAGGCAGCTCGCCGGCACGAACACGCCGCCGGCCCGCACCAGGCGCATCGCCTCGATCGCCACCTTCAGGCTGACATTGGTGGGGATGTAGCCGCGAGCGCCCTCGTTGAGACGCTCGACGATCTCGCCCGGATCCTCGCTGTCGCATAGCAGGACCAGGCTGGTATTGGGCCCGATCCGCGAGCGCAGGGCGGCCTCGCGCTGGGCGGCGCCGCGGCCGGCCTCACGGGGATCGTAGTAGAGCACGACCAGGTCGCCGTCCTGATGGCCGATCTTGCCCCGCTCCCACTCGTCGATCGACGCGAAGGTGACGACGTCGTGATCCGGGATCGCTTCGGCGAGGCAGTTGCGCAGGCATTCCCGCACCAGCTGTCGCGGCTCGATGATCGCGATGGCCGGCTTCAGGCCCGCTTCGTCGCCGGGCTCGAACGCTTCCACGACGTTCTCATTCACTTCGACCAGTCTGCGGCCCCGCGAAGCGAGGCCGTAATCAACGAGAGCTGGCGTCGACATGCTTCACCTCCACCACTGTACGATCGATCATTATTATTGGACGGGTCTCGCGGAGTGATGGTGTCAGCTCGGTCGGACCGCGCAAGACTACCCCTTGTTCCGGAGCCGGATCGTTGGAGGAGGCCGGCGCAGTCGAGCCCTCGACTGCATGGTCCAGTCGATCCGGCCTACCGGGCCCGCCCCGCTCCTCTTGATTTCAGTCCTAACACGGCCTTAAAACAGTTACAATCCTCAAAGTGGTGTTCTATGCCGCCTTTCATTGATGAGTTTCGGCCGTTTGATTGATCATCGGCGAAAAGGTGAGAATTGATATACACGCAACACGTGTATCGTGAGAGAATGTCATGGAACATTAGTTCCTTCGGGGCATGTACCGTCGGCGCGCAAAGAGGCCCGATGGGAACACACTCCGTCCCATGGTGGGTTTGACTTCTAAATTTGATGATCTGCGAGATGTCGCACGTCTAAGTACGTCACGCGAGGGTCGGAAATCGAATCGTTTTCAAGAGACTGACGAGTCAATACCGTAACGTCATCGACGGCATGAATGCCCCGATTTTCGCGAGCCGGTGACCGGAGGAATTCGGTGCGTACCGGTCCTGGCGCTAAGCCGGACAGGGACCGACCCCCAGCCATCGTCCTCAATCCACCGCATCGCGACTCCCATACATAAATTAATGTATATGACCTGATATGCCCGTTCTGATACGGCGCGCTTTCGCCGTCATCGACAATCATCCAAAGCATGTCCAATCAGCCATATCGTTTGATAATTTTTAACGGTCAACGTTGCGGTGCACCTGTCGAGACGTCAAAAGAACAGCGGCGGGCTCGATGCCCGCCGCTGCTGGGTCTCCGGTATGGTCTAGTATATCAGGCGCTGAGGGGCAGAGCCGGCCGGCCGGCGAGGGCGTCCGCCAGGGCGCTCGCGACGGCGTGGACGGTCTCCTCGCCCATGCCGGCGTAGAGCGGCAGCAGGATGCAGCGGTCGCGGGCGGCCTCCGAATGGGGCAGGGGCGCGCGCAAGGCCAAGTCGGTATAGGCCGGCTCGAGGTGGATGCACATCACGCCGCGGCGGCTGGCGATGCCGCGATCGAGCAGCCCCTGCATCACCGCGACCTGGTCGGCGCCGGTTCCCAGGCGTACGGCGTAGCTCTGCCAGTTGGACCGGGCCCAGTCCGGCTCGACCGGGACCTCGACGGGCAGGCCCGCCAGGGCCTCCGCGTAGAGGCCGGCGAGGCGGCGGCGCTCCGCCACGATGGCGTCGAGCCGCGCGAGCTGCACCCGGCCGATCGCCGCCTGCAGGTCGGTCAATCGGTAGTTGTATCCGGTCGTGGGGTAATCCTCGAACACCACGGCCCGGCTGGCATGGCGGGCGACGTCCGAGACGCCCATCCCGTGCTGGCGCCAGAGCCGGAACTGCCGGTCCCAGGCCGCGTGGCGCGTCACCAGCATGCCGCCCTCGCCGGTGGTGAGGATCTTGCGCGGGTGCATCGAGAAGCATGCGACGTCGCCCAGCGGCCGGCCGATCCGCTGCCACGCCCCGTCGATCAGGATCTCCGAGCCGATGGCGCAGGCGGCGTCCTCGACGAGGCGGATCCCGTGCCGGCGGGCGATTCCGATCAGCCGGGCCATGTCGCAGGGCATCCCGATCTGGTGCACCGCGAGGATCGCCTTGGTGCGCGGCGTGATCGCCGCCTCGGCGAGGTCCGGATCGATGGTGAGGGTGACGGGGTCGATGTCGACCAGCACCGGCTCGGCCCCGCATTGCCGGATGGCGTTGGCGCAGGCGATGAAGGTGTGGCTGACGGTAATGACCTCGTCGCCGGGCCCGACGCCCGCGGCGAGGAGCGCGAGATGCAGGGCCGTGGTGCAGTTCGACACCGCGCAGGCATGCGGCGCCCCGACGGCTTGCGCGAACTCCGCCTCGAAGGCGGCGACCTGCGGCCCCTGCGTGAGCCAGCCGGAGCGGATGACGGCGCTCGCCGCCTCGACCTCGGCCTCGCCGAGGTTCGGCTTGATGATCGGGATCACGAGGCGAGCTCCATCGCGGGGGCGGCGGGGGTGGCGACGGGCGTGCGGTTCTGCCGCCACCAGGCGACCAGGGTGTCGAGGCCCTCGTCGAGGCCGATCTCGGCCTTGAAGCCGGTCAGCTCGCGGGCGAGGCTCACATCGGCCAGGCGCCGGGGCACCGGGTTGACGCTGCGCTCGGCCTCGTGGACCGGCACCAGGTCCGGCCGGCCCATCACCGCGGCGAGGCGTTGCGCCAGCCCGAGGAGCGAGGTCTCCTCCGAGCGACCGATATTGAGCGCCACGTCGGTCGCCGGCGAGAGCGCCGCCAGGATGTTGGCCCGGGCGACGTCGCGCACGTCGACGAAGTCCATGGTCTGCAGGCCGTCGCCGAAGATCAGCGGCGGCTCGCCCCGGGCGATCCGCTCCATCCAGCGGATCAGCACCTCGGTGTAGCGCCCGTGCAGGTCCATGCGCGGGCCGTAGACGTTGAAGTAGCGCAAAGCGACGTAGTCGAGCCCGGCCATGTCGTTCCAGGACCGCAGCAGCCCCTCGCCGAAGCTCTTGGCCGCGCCGTAGAGCGTGCGGTTGCCGGAATGCGGCTCGGTCTCGGGGGTCGGGAAGGTCGTGGCCATGCCGTAGACCGAGGCCGAGGAGGCGTAGACCACCTTCCCCACCCCTTCCGCGACGCAGAGCTCGGCGAGGCTCGCGGTGGCATCCACCATCACCTCGATCGCCTGACCGGGCTCGGCGGCGCAATGGGTGATGCGCAACGCCGCCTGGTGGAAGACGGTGTCGCAGCCCGCCACCAGCCCGGCCATCAGGTCGCGGTCGCGGATGTCGCCGATGACGAGCTCGACCGCGCCCGACGCCATGGCGCCGGACAGGTTCTCGGTCCGGCCCCGGACCAGGTTGTCGACCACGACGACCTCGCGGCAGCCCCGCTCGACCAGGAGGTCGACGATGTGGGAGCCGACGAAGCCGGCCCCGCCGGTGACGAGGACGCGGCCCAGAGAGCCGGACATCGCGGGACGGGAGGGCTCACACGGCTTCAGCATAACCATCTCCAAAGAACCCGGTCCCAAGGCTGTCGGTGAGGGCCGAGACGACCGTGGCGATCTGCCGGTCGGTGATCTCGGGGAAGAGCGGCAGGGACAGCCACTCGCCGGCCAGCGCCTCCGAGACCGGGCAGGGCGTGCCGAGGCGCACCCGGTCGGCATAGGCCGGCTGGTGGTGCACCGCCTTCGGGTAGTGGATGCCGGTGGCGACGCCCGCCTCCTGCATCCGGGCCCGCACCGCGTCGCGGTCCGGCACCCGCACGGCGTAGACGTGGTAGACGTGGTCGCGCCCGCCGGCCTTCGGCGCCTTGAGGCCCGCCTGCGCGAGCAGCGCGTCGTAGCGCGCCGCCGCCCGCCGCCGGCCCTCGGTCCAGCCGTCGAGGTAGCGCAGCTTCACCCCCAGGGCGGCCGCCTGCACGGTGTCGAGGCGGTAGTTGAAGCCCGGGCGGACGTGGTTGTAGCGCCCCTCCTGGCCCCAATCCCGCAAGGAGCGCAGGGTCCTGGCGATGTCCGGATCGGAGGTGGTGATCGCCCCGCCCTCGCCGCAGGCGCCGAGGTTCTTGCCCGGGTAGAAGCTGAAGCAGCCGACCGTCCCGAAGGCGCCGGCCCGGCGCCCGCTCCGCTCGGCGCCGTGGGCTTGCGCCGCATCCTCCACCACCGTGATGCCGTGGCGCTCGGCGATGGAGCCGATCGCCGCCATGTCGGCGAGGCGGCCGTGCAGGTGGACCGGAATCACCGCCCGGGTGCGCGGCGTGATCGCCGCCTCGAACGCGGCCGGATCCATGGTGTAGGTCTGCGGGTCGACATCGACCAGGACGGGCTTCGCCCCGGCATAGAGGATCGCCGCGACGGTGGCCACGAAGGTCATGCCGACGGTGATCACCTCGTCGCCCGGGCGCACCCCGGCGGCGACCAGCCCGAGATGGAGGGCGGCGGTGCCGGTCGAGACCGACACGGCCTCCGCAGTCCCGCAATGGGCCGCGAAGTCGCGCTCGAAGGCGGCGACCTGGGGCCCGAGGACGTAGGCGCCGCTGCGGAGCACCGCCAGCACCGCCTCTTCCAGGGGCTCCTGCACGGCCCGGTACTGGGCCTCGAGGTCGAGAAGCGGGATCATCAGGCGGCCCTCAGGGGAGTCAGGTCGATCGGATGGCCGCGCTGGGCCAGGGACTGGGAGGCGGCCTCGAGCAGGCGCACCACGCGCAGCCCGCTCTCGCCGGAGGTGAGCGGGACCTCGCCGTGGGTGATGCAGCGGGCGAAGTGCTCGATCTCGGTGACGAGCGCTTCCTTGACCGGGATGTGCGGGGTCCAGACGTCGCCCATGCGGTAGGCCGGCAGGATGCGCCGGATCTCCTCCTGCGAGGGCCGCTCGTCGAACTCGACGCCGCGGTCGTAGACCTTGACCTTCTCGCTCGGCTCCATGTCGTCGAAGACGATCATCCGCCGGCTGCCGCCGATCAGCGTGCGGCGGATCTTCACCGGCGCGAGCCAGTTCACGTTGAGATGCGCGGTGACCCCGCCCTCGAGGTAGAGGGTGATGTGGGCGAGGTTCTCCGGGCTGCCCTTGATGTGGCCGGCGCCGGTGGCCGAGATCGCCAGGGTCTCGGCCGGCAGCAGGTAGTCCAGGATGGCGAGGTCGTGCACCGCCAGGTCCCAGATCACGTTCACGTCGTCCTGGAACAGGCCGAAATTGATCCGCGTCGAGTCGTAATAGAACAGGTCGCCGGTGACCCCAGTGTCGATCAGCTCGCGGATCTTCTGGACCGCGCCGGTATACACGAAGGTGTGGTCGACCATGAGCGTCAGGCGGCGCTTGGCCGCTTCCGCCACGAGGCGGGCCGCCTCGCGGGAGGTCGGGGTGATCGGCTTCTCGACCAGCACGTGCTTGCCGGCCATCAGCGCCGCCAGGGCGATCTCGTAATGCAGCTTGGTCGGCGTCGCGATGGCGACCGCGTCGATCTCCGGGTCGGTCAGCATGCGCTGCCAGGTCTCGTCGATCGTCACCCCGGGATGGCGGGTGGCGGCCCGGGCTTGCGCGGCCGGCGAGGGATCGGCGATCGCCTTCAGCGTGGTGCCGCCCGCCTCCGCGACGCAGCGGGCGATGTTCGGCCCGAAATAGCCGTAACCGATGACTCCGATCCCGATCATGACGCCTCCGCTTGGTCGAGCAGGGAAGAGGAAGTGAGGGGGTGAGAGGGGGACGCCGCGCCGCGGGCGGGAACGCCGCGGACGTGAGCGCCCGGCGGCACGTCGCGGGTGACGACCGATCCGGGGGCGATCCGGGCGCCGGCCCCGATGGTCAGGCCGCATAGGATCGTGGCGTTGGCGCCGATGACCGCGCCCGGCCCGACCCGGGTTGTCTCGAGGGTCCAGTCCTCCGGCCCCATCAGGGTGCCCGCCGCCGTGACGGCGCGGGGATGGCGGTCGTTGGTGAACATCACGCCGGGGCCGACGGTGACCTCGTCCGCGAGGCTCACGCCCTCGCACAGGAAGGCGTTGGCGCCGATCCGGCAGCGCGCCCCGACGGAGGCGCCGCGCTGGATCTCCACGAAGGGCCCGATC
Organism: Methylobacterium tarhaniae; assembly: GCF_001043955.1. Lineage (GTDB taxonomy): Bacteria > Pseudomonadota > Alphaproteobacteria > Rhizobiales > Beijerinckiaceae > Methylobacterium > Methylobacterium tarhaniae. Next base: position 75,842 of record NZ_LABZ01000129.1, read on the forward strand.
CGTGTATCCGGCCCGACCGTACAGCCGTAGACGTTGACGAGGGCGGGATCGGCGAGCGCGGCGCTGGCATCGATCCTCGCATTCACGATCGGCATTCCGTCCCCCGTCCCATCTCCGTGCTGGAACGCTAGGCGGGCGGCGCGGCCAAGTAATCGTGCCAATGCGAGGGTACGCGTTACACCCTAATCACTCCGATCAACGCCAGAACGGTCCGGTGTTTCTACCGCTTCGGACGTATAGACCCGTGTGACGACAAATCCGGCGGGGCGGGGCGCCCCGCCGTTTTCCGATCTGGGCAGGGGAGGGGGCGGATTCCGACACTCGTCCGCGAAGGAGCACCCTTATGCCAACCTTAGCGGATACTGCCCCGACCTGCGTCGTGCGGGGGCTGAGCTTCGATGCCCTGGCGACGGCCCTGATCCGGGGCCGGACCACGGTATTCACCCTCAACATGATGCATATGCGGCTCCTCGCGCGGGAGCCGGAATTTCGCGAGAGCTACCGCCAGGCCACGATCGTCACCCTCGACAGCAACCTCCTGAACACCTGCTTCCTGCGCCGGCGCATGACCGTCGCGACCGGCAGCGACCTGGTGCAGCATCTCTCGGCCCGTCACGCCATGCGCGACCGCTCGGTCCTGGTGATCGGCAACGTGACGGCGGAGGAAGCCGGCGCGGTGATGGCGAGCCGGCACCTCGACGTGGTGCGCCCGCCCTTCGGCTTCATCCACGAACCGGCGGCGGTGGACGAGCTGATCGCCCGGGTGAGGGCGGCGGCACCCGACATGATCTTCATCGCCGTCGGTGCGCCGCAGAGCGAGATCCTGACGCTGCGCCTGCGCCGGGCCGGCGTGGTCGCCCCCTCGATCCTGTGCTGCGGCGCCGCCTTCGAGTTCGTGCTCGGCAAGCAGACCCGCTCGCCGGCCTTCCTGCGCCGCACCGGCCTCGAATGGGCCTGGCGGCTGGCCAGCAACCCCCGTCGCCTCGCCGGCCGCTACGCCTCGGATGCCGGGTTCATGCTGTCGATGCTGGGACCCCTGCGGCGGCTCGCCCGCTCCGGCGCCCTGAGGGTCGGGGGGTTGCAGCTGCAGTTCCGGCAGGAGGCGGGCCTCGCGCGCAAGGCCGGGTTCGGGCCGGGAGCCCTGGGGGCGGGATAGAGCGGGAAGGCCTTCGAACCGGCCGACGGAGCTGGACGTCGTCCATCGTCGATCCGGGTCTTCGCTGTGCGGCGCCGGGATGACGATGGAGCGCTTCAATTCTGTCGTTTCACTCAAACAGGCTCCGAGACGCAAAAAGGCCGCCTCGACCCGGAAGGGGAGGCGGCCTTCTCGGCTCCGCGAGAACTCGCGAAGCGAATCTTACTCGGCGGCGGCGGTCTTCTTGCCCTTCTCGGCGCCGCGCTCGGCGCGCTCGGCGATGCGGGCCGACTTGCCGCGGCGATCGCGCAGGTAGTACAGCTTGGCGCGACGGACCTTGCCGCGGCGGACCACCTTGATCGAATCGATGTTCGGCGAGTAGATCGGGAAGACGCGCTCGACGCCTTCGCCGTAGGAGATCTTGCGGACGGTGAAGCTCTCGTTGATGCCGCCGCCGGAGCGGGCGATGACCACGCCCTCATAGGCCTGCACGCGGCTGCGCTCGCCTTCCTTCACCTTGACGTTCACGATAACCGTGTCGCCGGGCTCGAAGTCCGGGATCGTCTTGTTGAGCTGGGCGATCTGCTCCTGCTCGAGCTGCTGGATGATGTTCATCGGTCAAACTCCTGCCGTCGCCGCCGCGCCCCGGGATGGGATCCGGCGTCAGGATTTCGGCGTCCTGTTGTGAGTTGCCGGCTCCATACAGGAACGACCGCGGCTTGTCGACACGTCCGGGACCGGCTTTTTCGCGGCGCATCGGAGGGCGAGGGACGGGGGCCCGAAGGGGGGGAACCAAGCTGGGCGTTCGCGGTTCTGTCGGCTCGGTTGCGGCGCCGGGCCTCGGCGCCGGCCGCTCCATGGACCATCCGGTCCGCGGGATACACGGAGGACCATCCGCCATGCTGACGCGTTGGAAGTTCGCCGGCCTCGCCGCCCTGGCGTTCGGCGGCCTCGCGGCCGCTCCCGCGAGCGCCGCCCCGGCCGGGCCCGGCCTCGCCGGACTGCTCGCCCCCGAGGCGCCGGTGACGCAGGTCGCCCAGGGCTGCGGCCCCGGCTTCGCCCGCGGTCCCTATGGCCGCTGCCGGCCAATCTATGGCCGCCGCTTCTACGGTCCGCCGCGGGTCTATGGCCGCCGCTGCTTCATCCGCCCGACGCCGTACGGCCCCCGCCGGATCTGCCGGTTCTGATCGGCCCGATGTGATCCGGGCGGGGACCTCAGCGGCTCCCCGCCTTGCCGCCGGTCCGGAACGCCACCAGGGTCATGTCGTCCCGGCGCGGCTCGGAGCCGCGATGGGCGGCGAGCGCCGCCTCCAGGGCCGCCACCTGGCCGTCGAGCGGCAGGTCGCGGTGCCGCTTCAGGATCTCGGCGACGCCCCGATGCCCGAGGAGCCGCCGCGACGCCCCGCCCATCTGGTCGCTGACCCCGTCCGTCATCAGGAAGACGGTCTGGCCGTCGGCGAGCGGGATCGTGGTCGCGGCGAGGCTGTCCTCCCGGCCGGTGCGCCGGTAGCCGAGGCCGTGGCGCCGGCCCTTGATCCGGGTGGTCTCGCCGCCGGCCAGCACCGTCAGGGCGAGGCCGGCCCCGGCGAAATGCAGGGCGCCGTTCGCCCGGTCGATGATGCAGATCCCGCAATCGAGCCCGTCATCCGACCCGTCGGAGGCGCCCGTCCCGTCTCCCGCCTCCTGCCGCAGACGGGCCCGCACCAGCGTGTCGAGGGCCGCCAGGATCGCCTCAGGCCGGCGCAGGCCCTGGTCGTGCAGGATCCGGTCGAGGGCGGTGGCGACGATCAGGGTCAGGAACGCGCCGGGCACGCCGTGGCCGGTGCAATCGGCCACCACCACGATGGCGAGACCGTCGATCTCCTCCATCCAGAAGTAGTCGCCGCCGACGACGTGGAGGGGCTCCCACAGGACCGCGACCTCGAGCGCCTGCCCGCGCAGGGCCTCCGGGCCCGGCAGCACCGCCTGCTGGATGCGGCGGGCATACTGGAGGCTCTCCATCACCAGGCCGTTCGCCTCGGCGAGGCGCGCATGGGTACGCTCCAGCTCGGCCAGGAGATGGCGGGCCTCGTCGCCGCTCTTCAGCCCCTCGACCATGTGGTTGAAGGCGGCGGAGATGTCGGCGATCTCCCGGCTCGGCCGCCGGCTGCCGCCGAGGTCGACCGTCACCCAATCCTTGCGCTCGACCTGTCCCATGGCCGCCAGAAGCCGGCGCAGGGGCGCGAGCACGTGGCGCCCCACGGCCAGCCGCAAGGAGAGCGCGAAGGCCAGGATCAGGGCCAGGCTGGCGCCGAGCACCATCACGAACTGCTTCTCGGCATTGGCCCGCAGGCCCTCGGCCGACAGGACCAGCGTCAGGCTGCCCGCGGGCCGGGCGTCCGGGCCTGGCTCGATCGCGGCCGAGACCTGGATGCGCTCGAAGCTGCGGCCCCGCGGCTCCTCGCCGAGCCGCGCCACCACGGCGCCCGCGGCGTCGCGCAGGACCGCGAAGCGGAAGGCGGGATCGAGGCCGAGGGCCTGGAGCTGCGGGCCATAGGTCTCGGTCCAGCCAGGATGGGCGAGGGCCCGGGCGGTCATGTCCGCCATCATCCGGGCGCGCTCGCCTTCGATCCGGATCTGGTCGCCGTAATTGACCCAGGCGATCACCACCTGCGTCGTGAGCACCACGGCCGCGATCACCGGCGAGAGGCGCAGGAACAGGGTGTGGACGAGGCCGTCGAGGTTGCGGCCGCGGGCGGCCCCGCGCAGGGCGCCCGGGCGCATCGTGTCGGCGCCGCCATCCTGCGTGGTCGGCACCCCGGCGAAGCCGAGCCCGGCCAGCGCGTCGCCCCGGCGCATCGGGCCGGCGCCCCGCAGGGAGCCGCCGCGGCGGGGCGCGCCTCGTGCCAGCGGCTCGCCGCTCACCGTACGGCCTCCGGGGCGGGCGCCCGCTCCACCCGGTTGCGGCCGCCATGCTTGGCGGCATAGAGGGCCGCGTCGGCCCGGCGCATCGCTGCCTCGAGGCTTTCTGCCGGCCCGGCTTCGGCCAACCCGATGCTGACCGTGATGCCGATCGGCCCGCCCTCGGTGGCGACGGGGTTCGCCGCCACGGCGGCGCGGATGCGCTCGGCGATCACCGCCCCGTCCTCGGGCCCGGTCTCGACCAGCAGGACCGCGAATTCCTCGCCCCCGAGCCGCCCGACGGCGTCGAGGGAGCGCAGGGCCGAGCGGCAGGCGGTGACGAAGGCGATCAGGGCCGCGTCGCCGGCGGCGTGCCCGTGGCTGTCGTTGACGAGCTTGAACCGGTCGAGGTCGAGCATCAGCAGGCAGGCGCTCTGCCCGTCGCGGCGCGGCCAGTCCCGGGCGCAGACCTCGAGGAAGCGCCGGCGGGCGAGGGCGCCGGTCAGCGGGTCGGTGTCGGCGAGCCGGCGCAGCTCGGCCTCCAGCCGGGCGCTGGTCTCGATCTCGCCCGAGAGGGCGTGGTTGAGGGATTGCAGGTCGCGCTGCTGCTCGGCGAGGCGCTTGTTGGCCTTCTGGAGGTCGGCCTGCATCCGGTCGCTCAGGCGTACCAGCCGGCGCTGCTCGCGATAGCCCCGGCGATAGGCCTCGGCCAGCACCTTCACCCCGTCCGCCACCGCGGCGAGCTGGGTCAGCATCACGTCGGTCCGGTCGAGGACGGCCTCCTCGTTGTCGAACAGGCTGAAGACGTTGGCCGGCCCGCCGGACGTCGTGACGCCGTCGCCTCGCTTGCCCGCGTCGGGCTCCGGGGGAGCCTCGCCGTCGGTCGCCGCCTTCCGCCCCGGGGCCGCCCTGGTCGTCATGCCGCCGTCTCCTGCACCATCTCGAACCGGGCATGCGAGAAATCTGCCGCGAAATCCTCGCCGGCTTCCGCGATGGTGTCGTCACCCTCGGCGTAGAGCCAGCGGATCGTCACCTCGCGGCCCTCCTCGGCGGCGTCCTCGAGGGGCAGGAACAGGTTCATCAAGGCCTTGGCGCTCGACGAGTTGAAGTAGGACAGGGCCACGTCGAAGGTCAGCGGCCCGCCGCCCTCCTCCAGGCAGGCCCGCAGGGCCTGGAGCAGCGGTCCATAGAAGGTGGCGGCGTCCTCGGGGTAGGATTCGCCGCGCAGGAGCAGGCGCCCGGCGGGAAAGTCGAAATCGACCAGCGGCGAGCGGCTGGTGGCGGGGATCTGGATCCGGTCCATCGTTGCGCGCCTCAGATGAAGGCCTTGAGGCAGAAGAAGCAGCGGTCGTCGCCGCGCGCCTGGAAATCGTACTCGACCGGGGCGCTGGAGCGCCGGGCGATCTCGATCAGCCCGATGCTGCCGCCGAGGCTGCCCTCGTCGGCGGGCTGGCGCAGCCGCTCGCGATAGTACTTCCTGAGTTCGTCGCCCGACAGGCCGACGATGTGCTCGAGCCGGGCACGCAGGCCCGTGACCTGCTCGCCCGGCACCTCGTTGCCGCAGGCGACGAAGAAGCGCCCGTCCTCGATTCCGACCACGATCATGCCGGCGCTGACCATGCTGCCGTCGGGCGAGCCGTGCGGCACCAGCTTGTCGGCGGAGTAGCGGATCACGTTCTGGGCCTGCTCGACGAAGACCGAGAACACGCGTTTCGACACCGCCGCGTCGGTGGCCCCCTGCTGCATGCGCAGCTTCAGCACCTCGCCGAGGGAGAACAGCACGTTCTCGGACAGGTCGCCGCCGAACGACAGGATGATCCCGTTGCGCCGGGACGCCTCGTGGAACGCCATGAAGTCAGTTGCGAGCACCGTTCTCTCCCGCCCGTGCCGTCCCGAGATGCACGCCCCGGTCGGCGAGGCGCATGTTTGCACGTCAAGGCTGACCAGAGCGTTACTGCTTGGGTAGAGGATAATCGCCCGCGCGATCGAGAAAAAATTCACTCTCGAAGCGTCGAGCCGTTATCTTACAAACCGGAAGCGGTGAAAAAATCCGCTTTCTGCTCGTCGAATGTGCAGGTCGCGAGCTTTATGGCCTTCGGTAATCTGTCGGGCCAGTCACTCACGCGGGGGCAGGGCGAGTTGCGGAGAATCCGCAAGCGCTCCTCGCCCGCCTGTCCCCGTGATTCGCGCCCCGGCCGGGCCGGGCCAAGACCTTTATGACCGGCCGCGGGCATCCCCCCTTGCGGGTCACGGGCCGCGCGGGCAGCATCGTCCGGTCGGCGGAGCGCGTCCGGGCATGGTCGAGATCAAGCGGCGCCGGTCCTTCGAGGCCGGGCATCGGCTCAAGTTCATGGTGCTGGTCGACGAGACGCCGGAATGCGACCGGGCGGTGCATTTCGCCGTGCGCCGGGCGGCGCGGCTCGGGGCGCGGGTGGTGATGCTGGCGGTGGCCGAGCCGCCCGAGACGATGGAATGGCTCGGCGTCGGCGACGCGATGCGGGCGGAGGCCGAGGCCGAGACGACCGAGCGCCTGGAGGCGCTCGCGGCGTCGGCGCGGCAGGCCGCGGGCGTCGATCCGGAACTGGTGGTGCGCACCGGCGAGCGTGCCGACGCGATCCTGCGCCAGATCGAGGCCGACGAGGACATCGCCTTCCTGGTGCTGGGGGCCGCCGCCGGCAGCGACGGGCCGGGCCCCCTCGTCTCCTCGATCGCCGGGCGCAGCGCCGGCAGCTTCCCGGTGCCGGTGGTGATCGTGCCGGGCGCCCTGAGCGAGGCGGATATCACGGCGCTCGCGGGCTGAGCCTTCGGCGCTCCATCACGTGCTCCATTGAGCTTTCGCGCGTTCGGGTCCACATCTGCCGGCAGGTGCGGGAGCCCGTGCGGGCCCGAGCGCCGTTCCCGGCCGGCCTTGAACCGGCGCAGAGAACTTTTCGAGGATCATCGATGTTCATCCAGACCGAAGCCACCCCGAACCCCGCCACCCTGAAGTTCCTGCCCGGCAAGGTCGTGCTGCAAGAGGGCACCTTCGAGGCGCGGGACGAGGGCGCCGCAGCGCGCTCGCCGCTGGCCCGCGCCCTGTTCGGCGTCGCGGGCGTCTCCGGCGTCTATCTCGGCCACGACTTCATCTCGGTGACCAAGGCCGAGGGCGAGCCCGGCTGGCCGCAGGTCAAGCCCGCGGTGCTCGGCGCCATCATGGAGCATTTCATGTCGGGGGCCCCGGTCCTCGAGGCCGGCCACGCCCCGGAGGAGGCGGCCGAGGAGTTCTTCGACGAGGCCGACGCCGACACGGTCGCCACGATCAAGGACTTGCTCGAGACCCGGGTGCGCCCGGCGGTCGCCGGCGACGGCGGCGACATCACCTTCCGGGGATTTCGCGACGGCGTGGTCTTCCTGGAGATGAAGGGCGCCTGCTCGGGCTGCCCGTCCTCCACCGCCACCCTGCGCCAGGGCGTGCAGAACCTCTTCCGCCATTTCCTGCCGGACGTGCGCGAGGTCCAGGCGGTCTCGTGAGCCCGCGCCGCATCCGGCGACGCGCCTGAACGCGCCGTTTCCGTCCGCCGGGCGGTTTCCTCGCCGGCGGCGGATGATCTAAAGGCTAAGCGAACCGGACCGCCCCGCCATGCGCGGGGCGGTCTTTATTGTGTTAACCTGTGCGTGCCACGCTGGGATCGAGGCGGCGGGTCGATGATCGGCCCGGCGCGGCCGGTGGCACGGACCCGGCCGCGGCGTCGAACCCGCGGACGCGAGAGGGCGGAGCCTGAGGCAGTGCGTATCCTGGCCATCGACACGGCGCTCGAGCGCTGCGCGGCCTGCATCATGGCGGACGACTCGCCCGAGCCCCTGGCCCAGGAGAGCATGGATCTCGCGCGCGGCCATGCCGAGGCGCTGCTGCCCCTCGTCGAGCGGGTGATCGCCCGGGTCGAGGGCGGGTTCGAGAGCCTCGACCGGGTCGCCGTCACGGTCGGCCCCGGCTCCTATACCGGGCTCAGGGTCGGGCTCTCCGCCGCCCGGGCGGTGGGGCTCGCCTGCGGCATCCCGGTCGTCGGCGTCACCACCCTGTCGGCCCTGCTGGCGCCGCTGCTGGCCGCCGAGGACGATTTCCTCGGCCAGGGCTACCTGCTCGCCGCCGCGATCGACGCCCGTCACGGCCATGTCTACTTCCAGGCCCTGAGCCAGGATGGCGGCATCGCCGTGCCGCCGACCCTGCTGCCGCTGCCGGAGGCCGTGCGGCTCCTCGGTGCCGGCCCCGCGGCGCTCGCCGGCTCCGCCGCCCCGGCGCTGGCGGCCGCCGCCGCCGCGCAGGGCGGCCGCGCCGTGGTGCCGGAGGGCCACATCGCCCCGCAGATCGCCTGGGTGGCCTCCCTCGGCCTCGTCGCCGATCCCGCCCATGCCCTCGCC
>NZ_LABZ01000013.1 GCF_001043955.1 Methylobacterium tarhaniae
CTCGACGGGGATCGGCACGGCAGGCCGTCCGGCCCGCCGATTCCCGTCGTGGTGACGAGCTCCCACGCCCCGCCCCGCGGCAGCTGCGCCGTCGCCTCGAAGGCCCCCTCCCCGCGCGGGACGAGCGAGCGCGGAAAGGCGGCGAGCGCCACCGGCGGATCGCCCTTGAGGTCGATCACCTGGGCGGGCGCGGAGGACAGGCCGCCGCCGGCCAGCACGACGTGCAGCAGGCGCCCGCCGGGCCGCATCACCGCCACGGCCGGGAGCGGGGCGAGCGGCGCCATCATCGGGCCGCGGCGCGGCAGGCCCGGGCCCTCCGGACCGCCGAGGCGCACGTCGCGCGAGGCGGCGTCGCCGCTCCTCAGCGCCGCGAGGTCGATCACCGTCACGACCGGACGGGTCGGCCAGGTGAGGAAGACCGTATTTCCGAGGATGACCGCTTCGTCGATGGGCTCGGGCGCCGCGAAGCCGTGGATGCGCCGGCCGAGGCCGAGATCGAGGACGCTCAGCTCGAACGCACCCGCCTCGCCGTCCCGGGCGCGTGCCTCCACCTCGCGGCGTGACAGCACGACGGCCCAGCGGCCCGCCTCGTCGGCGCGGATCGCCAGCGGCATCCCGGGAACGTCGAGGGCGTCCGGCCGCCCGGGGCTGTCGGCGTAGAGGCGCACGAGGCCTCCGTCCCGGATCGTCAGCACGGAATCGGGCGTCGCCGCGGCGATCCCGGCGAGGCTTCCCGGGGCGAACCGCGTCACCACCGCGCCGGTGCCGCGATCGAGCATCAGGCCCGCGCCGTCGCGGCCCGCCGCGAGGAGGCGGCCGGGTCCCGCTCCATGCAGGTCGGGACCCGCGAGCGGCAGCGCCAGGAGCGTCGCGCCGCCCCGGTCGAGCAGCCGGACATGGTCGTCCTCGGCCAGCCAGAGCCGGCCCGCCGGCGCGGGCAGGAGCGCCCGCGGGCCGGCGAGCCCGGCGGCGAGGATCGCGGGGCGGCCGAAGGGCAGCGGCACCGTGACCACGTCGCCCCGGTCGGGCCGGCCATAGACCAGCTCGCCGCGCTCCGGATGGACCGCGAAGCCCCCGGGCCGGCCTTCCATCGGTACGATCCCCGCCACGATCCGCGCCGAGGCCGGACGATGCGGATCGACGATCGCGACGCGGTTCTGCGCGTCCAGCGTGACGAGGGAGAGGCCCGCCAGGGGCACGTCGTCGCCCGAGAGGCGCCCGGTCACCCGCGCGGCCCGGGCGCTGTCCTGGCAGGTCGAGGCAGTGGGGCCGAGGGGACGCAGCCAGGCGACCGGGCCGGTCACCGCGCGGGCCGGCCCGCCCGGGTCGCGGAAGTCGAGGCGGATCCGGAACGGGACGCCGACCGGCGCCTCGGCGAGGTCGCCCCCGTCGAGACCGGCGAGTTGCGCCGTCACCGCGAGGCCGGCACTGCCGAAGGCCGTGGCCGGCGCCTCCGCGGCGCCCGTCCCGCCCCATCCGATCGCGGCGGCGAGGCCGAGCGGGACGGCCCGGAGCGGCCGGCGGCTCACGGCCGGCACGCCGCCGCGGCCGCGGCGGCTCCCTTCACCGCGACGTGCCCCCACGCGCCGGCCGCGAAGATCGCCTGCGGCCCGTCGCGATAGAGATAGGTGCCGGGCTGCCGGGGGGCGCAGAACGCGGCGGTGAAGGCCTTGCCCGGCGCGAGGTGACCGGAATGCCCGGTGCCGAATCCCGGCAGCAGGTCGTCGTAGGATGCGCCGAGTGTGACGAAGGCACGGTGCCGGGCCCGGCCGGCCGGGTGGGCGAGGCGGATCATCATCTCCTCGCCGGCCCGCGCGTCGAGGGTCGGGGTCGGCACCGGGGCGTAGGCGGTCGAGAAGAAGCGGGGATCGAACACCTCCCTGTTGAGGTTGGTGTCGTCGTCCGGGTAGTCCCTGAGCCCGAGGGCGCCGCCGAGCCGCCGGGTGAAGGGCGCGGTGCGGTAGCTCACGCCCTTCTCGCCGAGATCGTAGGAATCGTCGCAGACGGGGCAGTTCGGCAGCGGGTGGCCGGGCAGGCCCTCATACTTGGCGGGCACGGGCGTCGGCCCGTTCCCCGCCCAGAGGCGGCTCCACAGGTTCAGCCCGTCCTGCACGATCAGGGCGTGCTCGCGGATCGTCGCCCCCGGGATCCGGACCGGGCAGGCCGCCCCGTTCGCGCCGGCGGTGTCGGGCGGGCAGAGCCTCACCGCCGCGACCTCGACCGCCACGCCGCCCCTGCTCTGGACCGGGGAGACGACGTGGAGCAGGGGTTTCCGCCCAGGATGCTCGGGATCGGGGCCGGGACGGCCGGGATGCACGGCGCCCTCGGGCTCCACCACCAGCATGCCGGTCAGGCCGTGGGCGGCGTGGCCGATCAGGTCGCCCGCCACCCGGATCGGCAGCGCGCCGGCCGCGTAGGGAATCGCCGACAGGAATGCGGCCTGGTGGTCGGCCAAGTAGGCGGCGAGGCGGTCGGCGACCTCGTCCGCGTTGGCGGCGGCCTCGCCTCCGGCCCTCGCGCTGAAGTTGAGCTCCGCTCCGGCGCCGTCGGCGCAGAGCAGGATCGTCAGGAAGGCGAACTCGACGAGGCCGGACCGGCAACCGCCCGAAGGGCGGTTCTCGATCCAGACGGAGGGGAGCCGGCTGTCGGGGGGCAGCTGCCAGGGGAAGAAGGCCGACAGGGCGCGGGCATCGACGCTGAGCGAGCCGGCATAGAAGGTCAGCGTCCTCCAGGAGCGATCGGGCAGGCACTTGCGGTCGCCGAGGCGGCATCCGGGAGGATCGGACGGGTCGAGCCCGCGCGCCTCCGCCTCGGTGAAGAGCGGCGGCATCTGGTTGATCCCGAACGGGAACGGCACGCCGTTGCGCGGCGTGGTCAGGGCGGCCGGCAGGGTGAAGGTGATCCGGCTCGACGGCGAGACGCCCCGGCCGCTCTCGTGATTCTGGGGCGGATCGGTATTGAGCGGCACGATCCTGGGCATCAGCGCGTCGCCCGGCACGTCGCGCAACCCGCCGTTCTGGTCGGGCTGCAGCGCGTTGATCATCACCACGCTCACGCAGTCGCCGGCATTGACCCGCAGCACGTACGGCTCGGGCTGCGTGACGCCGGCGTAGCGGTCCTTGAGCAGTGTCACGATCGCCGCGCGATCCGGCAGCGCCCCCGCCGTCGCGATGTCGTAGAAGGTCAGGATCTCGCGCGGGCGCTTCGTCTCCGGGTCGATGCCGGGCGGCACGGTCTTGCGCAACTCCTCGAAGGGGAGCGACGCGATCATCAGCCCGTCCGGATCGTAGAGGCCGGCCCGCTCGTCATAGGGCAGGCCGGGAATCCGGGGCAGGCCGGGCGTCGGGAGGCGGTGCGGCATGCCGAGGATCTCGTCGGCCCGCACCGCCACCATGATCGTCTCGACCGCCTGCGCTCCCGCCGGGCAGACGAGCGGCTCGGCGGTCGCCGTCCGGGGCAGGGCTTCGTCGTCCGCTGCCGCCGCGGCGGCTTGCGCGGCGGCGCGCTCGTCCGTTCGCGCGGCGACCGCGTCGGTGCGCACGGGCCTGAACCGCTGCCGCGCGCGAGGCTCCAGCCGGGTGAGGCAGTCCTTCGCCTGCGGGTCGAGCAGGCATTGCGCGAGGTCGGCGGAGCGCGGACGGTCGTAGATGCGAACGAGGCCCCAGGCCCCGTTCCAGATCGCGTCGGCGGAGCCGAAGCTGTACATGTAGTCGAGCGCCTGGCGCAGGTCGGCCTCTTTCTTGTCGTCGTTACCGCCGTCTCCGATCGTGATCTGCTTGCGGGCGGTGTCGCGGTTCAGGCCGGGGCCGGTCCCCGAGAGGTTGCGCAGGATATCGCTCGTCCAGGGCCGCTCGGGCGCGCGGGCGGGCAGGGCCCGGCGCGGCGCGCGCAGCCGCCCGGAACTGGCCGCGTAGGAGGCGATGGCGGCGTCACCCAGCAGGCTGCCGTTGCCGGGGGCGGTCGCGCTGAGGCGTGCGCCGATCTCGAAATGCTCCGAGAGCCCGATCTCCTGGGCCGGGGTGATGCCGGCGAGGTTGTCGCAGCCGGCGATCAGGCGCTCGTGCGTCGCCCAGAAGCCCGCGGCCGGCCCGGTCTTGCCGACGAGGCCGGCGAGGTCGCGCGGGCGCCCGTCGCGGGCGTCGCGCGCCTCGTGGCAGCGCTCGTTGCGCGGACGCAGGGCGGTCGCCAGGCGGGCGAGGTGCGTGCGCGCCGTCGGGAAGGCCTGGTCGGCGTTGCGCCGGAAGGCGATGCCCTCGATGTGGAAGGTGTGCTGCACCTCCTGCGCGCCCTGGACCATGCGCAGCAGCACCCGTTCGCGGGAATAGGCCTCGATGACCGGCGTGCACGGGTCGCCGTGGATCTCGATCGTGGTGGCGTCCTCGTTCCTGGATGGGGACCCGCCCTTCGCGGCGGCCCCGTTCTTCGGGGGGGCCTCGCGCTCCCACACGCTCCGGAAGGCGTTGGCGAGGTCGCCCTTCTCGGTCCGGAGCTGGTGGCGGATGTCGCGGTGGTTCTGCCGGTTCGGTCGGTCCGCCTCGTCGGCGACGGCGCAGGGGTTGACCGCGAAGGCGAGAGGCCGGCCGCCCTCGTCGGTCGTTCCGACCCGGAGCGGCACCGGCTCGTTGCGGTAGTTCACCAGGTAGGGATCGTGGTGCTTCTGGCTGAACGCCTCCGGGCGCGGCGGGGGCGCCACCGGGCGGCCATGCGCCTCGCGCCAGGTCTCGGCGTGCAGCGCCAGCATCTCCACCTGGCCCTTGTGGTCCGCCCGGGATCCAGCCTCCTCCGGGGGACGCCCCGGCCGGTCGTCCGGGATCCGGCCGTCGGCGGTCACGCAGAGCCCGGCCGACCGGGCCGGAATGCGCTCGTCCTTCTCGATGTCGGGATCGCGCTTGGCGGCCTCGGTGAGGTCCTTCACCTGGCAGCGCGCCTCGACGACGAGCCGCGCCATCCCCTTCAGGGTCGGCTGCGTGCGATCGATGTCCTTCGCGAACGCGTCCGGCCGCTGCCGGGCGCCGTCGTAGAGCAGCGCGAAATCCGCGATGGCGAGGGCGAATTCGCGGGTGTTGGGATGGATCGGGTCGGTACCGCCGGCCGTCCCGGCGGGCATCGCCTCGACGACGGCGCGGGCGCCGACGAGCCCGCGGTGCCCCTTGGCCAGCTCCTCGGCCAGTGTCGGCGTCACCGGCGCGCCGGCCGCCGGCCATGGCGGCGGCGTCACCCGCTCGGGCATCGTGGCGCCGGCCTCCTCGGGGCCGGCATGGCGCTCGACGCCGTGGGTGTTGGGCTCGATGAGGAGGGCGGCGTAGTAGCCGTGCTGCTGGATGTTGCTCGGCCCGAAATGGTCGTGCGTGAACACGGTCCGCAGCGTCCGGTCGGCCGCCTTGCCGTCGCCGGTATTGGACAGGACCGGATCGGCGAACCAGCGCTGGACCGTGGTCTGGAAATAGGCTTGGCGGTTGCCGGGCCCCTTGCGCCACCAGAGCTGCGCCTCCCGCAGCTGCTTGCGCGCCGCGACCATCGCGGTGCGGTCGTTGCGCGTCGCCGCATCCTCCAGGGCGGCCTTGGCGGCGGCGAGGTCCGTGCATTCCTGCCTGCGCGCGGGCACCGTCTGGTCCGTCTCCCCGGGATCGATCCGATCCGCCTTGCCCGTCCGGGCGGCGCAGATCCGGGCCAGGATCTCGTCGGGCGCGAAGGTCCCGTCCTCGTAGTTGAAGCCGTTGCCGGAACCGTCGGCGGAGGTGACGTCGAACTTCACCAGGTGGATGTGCTGGCCGATCGTGTCGGTCGGCACGCGGAGCTGGAAGTCGTCGAGCTCGAGGTCCTTGGGCAGCTCGTTGGTGTGGCGCAGCTCGATGCACTCGCCGGAGAAGCCGCGGAAGAAGAACGGCTCGGCCCGGGCGCTGCGCGACTCCTTCCAGGCATCGGCCTCGTCGGTGAGGACGGCGATGCGGGCCTGGGGATCGTGCCAGCCGGCGCGGTTGACCGTCATGTCGAACTGGATCGCCGAGACGGCGTAACGGCGAAAGCCGAGGAGGCCCGGATCGGGCACGAAGTCGAGGCTGCCGCGCAGGGCTTGCAGCACCGCATCCCCGGCGATGGCCGGGTCGGGCTTCGGCGTCAGCACCGCGCCCTCGAACAGGTCGCGCTCCGCGCCGTCGGCCCGGAACCCGACGAAGCGGCGGAACGGGCTGCCCGCCAGGGTGGTGGCGGCCCCGCAGGGATCGGCATAGGGCGCGCCCGGGGCGGGCGGCGCACCGTTCACCGGAAACCCGGCCGGGTCGAGCCGCGGGGCGCCGGCGAGGGGCGGCAGGCGCAGGGACGGGTAGCTGCCGAGGGCCTGTGCCCCGATCCGCTCGCCGAGCGCGTTGCGCAGGCTCAGCGCATCCCCGCCCGGCCGCTTGCCGTCGTGGTGGAAGCCCATCGCGTTCTGCTCGAGCCGCGTGCCGGCATGCGGCAGGAGCCTGAGGGCGAGCCACTCGTAATCCGAGGTCGCGTCCCCGAGCGCCAGCATCCGCGGCACCAGGGCCGGGGCGAGCGTCTCCATGGCCTTGGGCTCCTGCCGGACCTTGTCCTTCTCGGCGGCGGTCATCACCGCCGGCAGGGACAGGCCGCCGGTGACCACGTGTCGGGGCAGGCCGCCATCGAGGAAGGGGCGCCGCGGCTCGGGCTGCGCCGCATCCGCTCCCGGCTTCGACGCGGGGTCGAGGTTCCGGGCCATGTCGAGGGGCGGCTGCGGCGCGCGGTGCCCGGGCTCGCCGGCGATGAAGAAGGGATAGCCGGGCACGCCGTCGGAGTCGGATCCGGCATAGACGGGCAGGAGCGGCGCCGCCTCGCCGGGAATGGGCACCAGCCCGGGGATGGGCGTGCCGTTCGTCTGGCCGTCGCCCTGCCACTTGCCGGATTGCCGGTCGACCGACCCTTCCCGCCGCTCGCCCGGTGTCTTGTTGACCTCGACCGAGAGGCCGGGCTCCTTCTGCCCGTCGGGCAGGACGCGGCTGCCATCCTCCAGGACGTCGTGGACGCGCCAGAGCGCCCACATGCCTTGCGCGAAGTGCGGGTAGAGGTGGCAGTGGAAGATGGCGTCGCCGACTGTCCGGTTGCGGTTGCCCGATCCCTTGGCGGCCTCCCACCAGCCCCGGGCGCCAGCGGGCGCGAGGTCGCCGTGGTGGCGGTCGAGGCCGCCGTGATAGATGCGGTAGGTGAAGCCCTGCTGCGGCGCGATGGTCTGGCTGTCGAGATAGGCGCCGCGGTTCTCGTCGTTGCCGGCGAACCACTGGTGGCTGTGCAGGTGGAAGACGTGCGTCTCCTTGCCGACGTGGAAGTTCCGGAAGACGACCTTGTCGTTGAGGTAGCTGTGGTGGACGTTCGAGGGATCGTCCGGATAATGCTCCAGCAGCGCCGGGTCGCCGTTGGCCCAGCTCTCCAGGAAGAACTCCTCGTAGAGGCATTCCGGGCAGCCGGCGGTGGGGCCGATGCCCTTGCGGTTGGCGAGCACCATCGCCCCCGCGCCCGAGGAGCCGTAATTGATGGCGAAGCCGTCGCGGGCGGCGGAGAGCTGGCCGAACTGCGACAGGGCGCGCTGCGGATCGGCGTAATAGGTCTTCAGCTCGTCGTGGAACACCACCGTGAACTCGCGGAACGGCGCGCGGGCCTCCTGGTCGAGCCGGAGCGCGGTGCGCCGGTCCTCGCCGCCCAAGGCTTGGTCGATCGGCGGCAGGGCCCGGCTGGGATCCGGCACGATGATCGCGTTGAGGTCGCCATGGACGATCTCGGCGCGCGCGTAGGTGACGCCCTCGACCGTCTCGCTGCCCTCGCAGGGCCGGACCATCGCCAGCACCGGGACGGGGGCGCTGCCGCAGCGATGGGCGCCCGGCCGCTCGTCGCGGGAGCGCGAAGCCGTGGAGACGGCCGCGTAGTCCGGCAGCCCCGACCGGGCGTGCCGGACCGCCCCGGCCGCCCTCTCGGGCCAGGCCGCCTTGAAGGCGGCGCGCGAGACCTGGCTGCGCAGGGCCGTCGCGCCCGGCGCCTCGACGATCAGCGCACCGAACAGGCCGTGCGTGGCCGAGCCGGCATCGCCCTCGCCGCCGGCCGGCGCCGCCAGGCTGGAGAAGAGGTGCGTGCCCTCGCGCTCCAGCCGGAAGCGGCAGGTGAAGGATCCGCCCGGGCGCTTGGCGTCGAGGCCGAGGCAGGCCGGATCCACCTTGCCGTCGATCGGGAGCGGTTCCAGGCCCGGGATCGTGAATGACAGGCCGCGGGTCCTCGGCCAGTCGCCGTTCGGCGTCTCGGCGGGAGGCGCGGCCTGAGCCCGTTTCCCCGCCACCTCCCCTCCTGTCTCCCGTGCCTCGTTGCATTGCTGCGCGAACGCCTCGCGCTCGTCCGCGCGGGTCGGCCGCGTGCCGGAACCGCTCTGGGGCTGGCTGCACCACGTCTCCGAGAGGCCGGGCTGCGAAGCCTTGAGCAGGTTGGTCAGCGTGATCTCGAGGATGTCGCCGACATTGGCCCGCAGGGTGAGCGGCCGGGCGCGCTTGCAGTCCTTCAGGCGGACGGATCCCTGCTCCAGCCGCCCCTTACCGGCCTCGGTGCCGTCCAGCGTCCCGCACGTATCGGCTTCCGTCGCCTCGCCGGCCCCGAGTGCCGAGACGTCCCGGCGGAGGGCGAAGACCATCCCGTAGGGATTGAACGAGCCGAACCGGTTGTAGACGAGGAGCTGGTCGAGGGCGACGACGTCGGCGTGGACGATCCGCCGGGGCGGCACCTGATGGGCGGGTCCCCGTTCGGGTTCCTGCGCCGCCGCGCCGCCGCCGAGCAGCAGCGCCATCGCAAACAGGCCACGCCGCATGTTCGAATACTGCGGATCCGGTGCCGGTCCCTGGCTTTGCCGATGGAATAGCCAGCTGTTGTGAGACCATGGAAACAGCATCGACCACCCCCGACGGCCCCCGCACCGGCGCGAAACGGATCATCGGTCGAATTTCCATCGACTGCAAGTTGCATTTTCTGAATGCGCAAATATAGTCAGATGCGTTGCGACTGCGATCGCGGTTCCAGCAACCTATTTTGCGCCCGGATCCTGTCATGATGGCTGGATGACGGACCTTCTGCGCCTTCGTCCTGACTGCCGGCGAGTTTCCAATTGGACGTTCAGCGATGGGCAGGCCCCGACATCGTCCCGATGCGGGTAATCGAACGTGGTATCTGCTTCGGCTGAATGGCCACCATGAGGCGGTCGGCGTCGTGGCGTGGTACGGGCGCTGGGCTCGTCACGCTCGCCGGGAAACCCTGCACAAGTTCCCGATCACGTCGCCTTGATAGGCTTTTTGGCCAAAACCCTTATTATGGGTGGCAAACCGGCGCTGTCCGTGGCTTTTCCGATGAACCGTCAGCATCTCGCCCACGCCGTCCGCGAGCGTCTGGTCCGCCTCCCCGCGCCCTATGACAATCATTACGGCGTCGTCCCGCCGCCGCCGGAGGACGGCCTGCCCTTTCCCGGTGCCCTGGACCGGCTCGTGGCGGCGAGTGCGGCCCTCGCGCGGATTCAGACGATCGCGCGGGACATGGCCGATCCCTACCTCATCAGCCGCATCCTCACGCGCCGGGAGGCCGTCAGTTCCTCGTCCATCGAAGGCACTAACAGCACGCTGGACGAGCTGCTGGAAATCGACGACGCCGGCGACCCCGCCGCGGTGCCGTCCGGACAGGTGCGACAGGTTCGCGAATACGCCCTGTCCCTCGACCGACTCCTGCCGCAGGCCCGGGCGCGGGGTACCGCCATCTTCGACATCGACCTGATCCGTCATCTCCACGCCGAGGTCATGCGGTCCGATCCCGACTTCGCGGACGTCCCGGGTGAATGGCGCCGCAGGGTCGTGTGGATCGGGGGCACGGGCAACATCGCCTACTCGACCTGGAATCCGCCCCCGCCGGACCGGATCGCCGGCTGCCTCACCGAGACGGTGGAGTATCTCAGGAACGAGGGGATGCAGTCGATGACACGGAACCTCGTGGTGCGAATGGCCGTGTCGCACGCGCATTTCGAGGCGGTGCATCCGTTCCGGGACGGCAACGGCCGCGTCGGCCGGCTGCTGCTGCCGCTCATGATGGCGGCGGAGGGTCAGGTCCCGCTGTATCTCTCGCCCTATATCGACGCCCATAAGGGCGCCTATTACGCGGCGCTGAAGGGCGCGCAGCAGCGGCTCGACTGGGAGGCCGTCATCGGCTTCGTCGCGGACGCGGTCGTCGCGACCACGGACGAGCTGATGGTCACGCGCCAGGCCTTTGCCCGGCTGCGCGCGGCCTGGGAGGTGCGACGGCGCTTCCGGAGAGGATCGGCCGCGCTGCGGACGCTCGATCTCCTGCCGCATTACCCGGTCCTGACGGTGAGGCGGCTGGCCTCCCTCCTCGATGTCACGACCCCGCAGGCCGGCCAGGCCGTCGGCCAGCTCGTCGCGGCCGGCATCCTGACGGAGCGGACCGGCTACGCCCGCAACCGCATCTTCGCGGCCGGAGAGGTGCTGGCAATCGTCAGCCGGCCGTTCGGCGTCGAGCCGATCCTGCCGGTCCTCGACGGCGGCGAGGGGGCGGCCGGTCTCAGCGCCGGCCCGGGCTGAACGGCGCGGCCGGGACGAGCGGGGTCTCGCCCGACATCGCCTCGGCCAGGAGGCGGCCGGTCGCGGGGCCGAGGGTGAAGCCCTGGTGGCCGTGCCCGAACTGGAGCCACAGGCCCGGATGGCGCGGCGCCGGCCCGACGACCGGCAGCAGGTCGGGCATGCAGGGGCGGATGCCGGACCAGGGCGCGTTCTCGTGCGGACCGCCGAGGTCGAGGAGGTCCCGCGCGGCCGCCTCGGCGCGGGCGAGCTGGGCCGGGCCGGTCGCCGCCTCGGGCCCCGCCAGCTCGGCGCCGGTGGTGATGCGCAGGCCGGCCGCCATCGGGGCCAGGACGGTGCCGTTCTGCGCGTCGAGCAGCGGGAGGTCCAGCAGGCGGGTGCTGCGCCAGTGCCGGTGATAGCCGCGCTTGCGCACCATCGCGATCCGGTAGCCGAACCGGCGCAGGAGAGCGGGCGACCACGGCCCGAGGGCCACCACCGCGGCCTCGGCCTCCACCGTCCCGTCCGCGGTCCGGACGCGCCAGCCCCGCCCGCCTGGCCCGAGGCTCTCGGCTTCGCCCCGCAGCAGCGTCCCGCCGCGCCGGACGAACAGGGCGGCGTAGGCCGAAACGAGCGCGCCCGGATCCCGGACCGACCACGGATCCTCCCAGTGGATCGCGCCCGCGCCCGTCCGCTTCAGCGCCGGCTCCGCCGCGGCGAGCGCGTCCGGCGACAGGACCCGCGAGCGGACCCCGTAGCGCGCCCGCAGCCGCTCGGCCTCCGCCACGGCGTCCTGCATCGCCCGCCCCTCGCGGTGGAGGACGCGAAAGCCGCCCCGGCGGACGAGGTCGGCGGCGCCCGCCGCCTCGATCAGCGCCGCATGTTCGGGGGCGGCATGCGCGATGAGGCCCGCACAGGCGCGCGAGGCCGCCGCGTGGCGCCGGGGCGCCGAGTGCCACCAGTAGCGCAAGAGCGGCCCGAGATGGCGGTGGAGGGAGCGAACCTCGTAATGGACGTCGTTGCTGCGCCCGGTCGCGATCGCCCACAACGACGCCCGGTCCCGCGGCATGGCGTAGGGCTCGACCGCCTCGCTCTGGATGATCCCGGCATTGCCGTAGCTCGTCTCCCGACCCGGCTCGCCCCTATCGACGAGGACGACCGACCAGCCACGCTGCTGCAGGTGGAGGGCGGTACCGACGCCGGCCATGCCGGCGCCGAGAACGATCGCGCTGCGCAACTCACCGCCTCGGGGTTCGGATCGGCCACGGCCGGACGGCCGCCGGGAATTGGGTATGCAGGAGGCGCGCCTTTCACCCCTCCCGTCGCATGAAATCGAAGTCGCAGCCCTCGTCGGCCTGGGTGACGGTGTCGTGGAACAGGCGGGCATAGCCGCGGGCCGCCCAGTCGGGCCGGGCCGGGGGCGCGAGGGCGGCGGCCCGGGCGGCGAGCTCCGCCTCGTCGACGAGGAGGTCGATGCGCCGGCCGGCCACGTCGAGCTTGATGCGGTCGCCGGTCCGCACCAGCGCCAGCGGCCCGCCGACCGCCGATTCCGGCGTGACGTGGAGCACGATGGTGCCGAAGGCGGTGCCGCTCATCCGGGCATCCGAGATCCGCACCATGTCCTTGACGCCTGCCCGCGCGAGCTTCTTCGGAATCGGCAGGTAGCCGGCCTCCGGCATGCCCGGCGCCCCCTTCGGCCCGGCATTGCGCAAGACCAGGACGTCGTCGGCCGTGACGTCGAGGTCGGGGTCGTCGATCCGTGCCGCCATGTCGGGGATCGAGTCGAACACGACCGCTCTCCCCTCATGCTGGAGGAGCCGCGGGCTCGCCGCCGAGTGCTTGATGAGCGCGCCGCGCGGCGCGAGGTTGCCGGTGAGCACCGCCATCGCGCCGATCGGCTTGATCGGCCGGTCCGGCGAGCGGATCACGGTCTGGCCCGGCACGTCCTCGGCACCCGCCACCACGTCGCGCAGGGTCGCGCCCGTGATGGTCGGGGCGTCGAGGTCGATCAGCTCGCCGAGTTCGGCCAGGAGCTTCGGCACGCCGCCGGCATGGTGGAAATGCTCCATGTAGTGGTCGCCCGAAGGCTTCAGGTCGACGAGCACCGGCACCTCGCGGCCGATCCGGTCGAGGCTGTCGAGGTCGAGGTCGACGCCCGCCCGGTTCGCCATGGCGGTGAGGTGGATCACCCCGTTGGTCGAGCCGCCGATCGCCTGCATGACGACCTGTGCGTTGCGGAACGCCGCCGGCGTCAGGATCTCGCTCGGGCGCGGGCCTCCGGTCTTCGCCATCGCGGCGGCGCAGGCGCCGCTCGCCTCGGCGAGGCGGATCCGCTCGGCGTGGGGCGCCGGGATGGTCCCGGCCATCGGCAGGGCGAGCCCCATCGCCTCGATCATGCACGCCATGGTCGAGGCGGTGCCCATCACCATGCAGGTGCCGACGGACGGCGCGAGGCGCCCGTTGACGGTCTCGATCTCCTGCTCGTCGATCTCGCCGGCGCGGTGCGCCCCCCAGAGGCGGCGGCAATCGGTGCAGGCGCCCAGAACCTCGCCGCGATGGTGGCCGACCACCATCGGGCCGACCGGGATCACCACCGTCGGCAGGTCCACCGAGGCCGCCGCCATCACCTGCGCCGGCAGGGTCTTGTCGCAGCCGCCGATGACGATCACCGCATCCATCGGCTGGGCGCGGATCATCTCCTCGGTGTCCATCGCCATCAGGTTGCGCAGGTACATCGAGGTCGGGTGGGCGAAGCTCTCGTGGATCGAGATCGTCGGAAACACCATCGGCATCGCGCCGGCCAGCATCACCCCGCGCTTGGCCGCCTCGATCAGCTGCGCGGCATTGCCGTGGCAGGGATTGTAGTCGGAGGCGGTGTTGGTGATGCCGACGATCGGCCGGTCGAGGGCGTCGTCGGAATAGCCCGCCGCCTTGATGAACGCCTTGCGCAGGAACAGCGAGAAGCCCGCATCCCCGTAGCTGGTCAGTCCCTTGCGCAGCCCCTTGCCCATCGCGTGCTCCTCCCGGCGGCCTTTTCTCCGGTTCTACGGCCGGAGGGGTCGTTGTCAATGAAGCTCGCGCGCCTGCCAGAAAGGTGCGCTGGGAATCACGGAGCGGCAACGCCATCAATCATCATCGCCATTTCATGCCCGATGAGCCGCAAAACATCACAGGATAAATTTGGTCAATATTTGGTCTGCTTGCGGTATCATCCTCAGTGGAGTCGAAGGAAGCTTTGCCGGCAGCCGCCGAATGTCTCTGGTCCCATCGTATTTTTCTTTCGGGACCGTAGCGCGCCGCGATCGTCGATGGCCGGTCGCCACACGATCGGGTCGCGGGCGGGGCGAGCGCAAGGGTCTCCCCCCGCATCACCGCTCACGCCGGCCGCCGCGACCAGCTCTCCGCGTTGACGGCGCCCCGCGGCACCTCCCCCGCCAGGATGGCGCGCACCTGCGCCACGGTGTCGAAGGCCTGCGCCTCGATGGCCGGCGGCGTGAGGCCGCCGATATGCGGCGTGGCGATGATTCCGGGCAGGCCTGCGAGGTCGGGCGAGGGCATCTGGTCCGTGGCGCGTCCGACATCCAGGGCGGCGCCGGCGATCCGGCCCTCGGTCAGCGCCGCCGCGAGGGCTGCCTCGTCGACGAGGTTGCCGCGGGACAGGTTGATGAAGACCGCGTCGCGCCGCATACGCCGGAGCGCCGCGTCGTCGATCAGGTTCTCGGTCGCCTCGGTGGCGACAGCCAGGCAGACGACGATGTCGGCTTCCGCCAGCAGCGTCTCGAACCCCACTTGCCGGCCCCGCCCGGGCGGGACGGCGACGTGGGGATCGGAGATCAGCACCTCCATCCCGAGGGCGGCGGCGATGGCGGCGAGGTTCCGGCCGATCGCCCCGTAGCCGATGATCCCGAGGCGGCTGCCGGACAATTGCCGCCCCATCCGCGCCTCCGGCGCGCGGCCCGCCTGATAGTCGCCCGTCGCCCGCGAGATGCCGCGCGACAGGTCGACCATGAAGCCGAGCGCCAGTTCGGTGACCGAGGCGACGAAGCCCGGGGCGGCCTGGGTCACCAGCACGCCGGCCCGGCTCGCCGCCTCCAGGTCGATGTTCCGGATGTCGACCGCGCAGCGCAGGAACGCCCGGAGTTGCGGCAGGCCGGCGAAAACCTCGGCCGGGCCGGCGGCGAGCCGGTCGGCGACGACGAGATCGCTCCCGGCGGCAGCCGCGACGAGGGCGGGCGCGTCGAGGGGCTCGTCCCGGTCGTGAAGCACCACCTCGGCGAGGGATTGGAGCGCGGCGAGCGCGCGCGGGCCGTAATATTGCGCGCGACTGCGCGGGGTATGGGTCAGGAATACCTTCATGCCGGCCTCTCTCGTCGCGCGCAGGGCTCTCCGGGACAAGACATGGCGCAGGATCACCGTTCTCCCATGCGGGAGAGCGAGGCGCCTTCGCCGGATCTTCAGAGGAGCGTTCGACCGCGCAGGTCGGCGACCCGGCCCGCGCGGAATCGGCGCCTCCCGCAGGGCCGGGCGGCGCGATCTCAGGTCATGACGAGGTGGAGGGCAGGACGGTCCGACTTGTCTCGGCGCCCGTTTGAGGTGAATGAGGTCGTGTATGGGAAAAGAACTCCTCCGAGGCACCGGTCATCTCAGTCAAACAGGTTCTCGGATGATAAAACTGTTGCCGCTGCGGCCCTTCCCGCCTCAATAATCCCGGACCTCGTCGAACCAGCCCAAAGCCGCATCCTCGTCGATCCCCAGCGCGACCGCCCTGGGCAGCGCGCAGAACTGCACCACCGCCTCCCCCAGATCCTCCCGCTCGGTCGTCTCGATTCCCTTCATGGCGTTGAAGCGGTCGGCGAAAGCGACGATCGCGGCCTTGATGTCCGTGGCGTTCTCGGCCGTGGCGATGGCGGTGACGGCTGCGTCATAGGCCGCGTTCGCGGCTTTGGCCATGCGAGTGTTCCAGGCCGAAAACGGGCGCCCGTATTCGCCTTGCCACCACTCGGGCTTGCGCAGCTTGCTGACCGAGGCATGGTCGTCCCACGCTCGCAGCTTTTCGCGCATCTTCATCTGTGCCCTGAGGCGTTTGCCCGCCGCCTCATCGATATTGAAGGCAATGAGCCTGTCGAGATGCGGCCAGGTATCCAGCGGCGGAAGATCGGCCAGATCCGGGACGAAGCGGATTTCGAGGTTTCTGAGCGCGCGCAGCCCGGCGAGGGACTCCCAATCGGCAAAGCTTCCCCAGAGCGACAGGCTTTCCAGTCCGGTGAATGCCTGGAGTCCCTTGAGCGATATGGGCCGCCCCATCGGCTTGCCGCCCAACGTCACCGAACTCGCCCGATGCAACTGGCCGAGGTCCGGCAGGGCGTAAGGCGCCTCGCCCGCGCGCCCGAGCCGCGGCGTCAAGGCCAGCATCGCCGGCACCTCGCCCGCGGCTGCGAGCCGGGACACGTCGCCCGAAAGGCCGAGATTGTACAAGGCCGGCAGGGTGAGGTGGAGCCGTCCCGGCAGCGTGTCGAGCCGCAGGAACAGGCTATGGATGTTGGCCGCATCCGCCTTGACGCTGCGCGACTCCGCGAAAGCCGGGCTCCAGCAGAAGTGTTCGATCCGCCGGCCCTGCGACCAGCCGAAGAACGCCGTGTCATTGCCATGATAGTCGATGTGGCGCGGCCAGGGCGAACCGGCCGGCGTGATGAAGGGATCGAAGGCCGACCAGTTGATGGCCTCGTCCGCGGCGACGTGCAGGTCAGCCTTCTTCCCCATGCCGGCTCCGCCGATGACGAGCCGGCCTTGTCCCGGATTGATGGTCAGCACGTGGCTGTGTGGCCCGGTCAGGCTGATCCGGTACTGTCCCCATTCGCTCACCGAACCTTCGGGAAGGCCCGACACATCCCTTGGCGCCGTCACGGGATCACTCCTTTCCACGGGAAGGCGCACGGCGCCTCCTCTTGATACGATGCGCGGGATTGTATCGTCTCGACCCCCGACCGCGCGTGGCCGGCAGGTCGCCGAACAAGGGTTGGGACATCCCGGGCTCCTTCACCCGGCCGCCCGGCGCTCCGAGCAGCGTGGCATGGCGCAACGCTGCTTGGATTCTTGTTTTCGCATCATTCTCACCGCCGAACCGGTGACCACTTCGGCGAATGATGCTTAGCCTGGCGCCGAGGCCGGGGCGACACCGGCCGGTCGAAGGGAGGGGACAGGATGCCGACGCGCAGAACGATCGTTCAGGGGGCCGGGGCAGGCCTGCTTCTCGGCCCCCTCGCCTCCCGGCGCGCCCGGGCGGCGCCGGACGGCGTGCGGCTGAGCATGGGCTCGCCGATGCCGCAGGCTCATCCGGCCACGACCTGCCTGGTCGAGGCCCTGGACGCGATCCGGGCCGAGAGCCAGGGCCGGATCGACATCACGCTGTACCCCGACAGCCAGCTCGGCAGCGAGCTGAGCATGCAGTCGCAGCTGCGCTCCGGCGCCATCGCCTTCACCCTCACCTCGGCGAGTTCGCTGCAGACCCTGGCCCCGCTCGCCGGCATCCCGGGCGTCGCCTACGCCTTTTCCGGCTACGTGCCGCTCTGGGCCGCCCTCGACGGCGGGCCGCTGAGCGAGCGCATCCGCGATGCCCTCAAGGCGTTCGGGCTCAAGGCCTTCCGGGTCGTCGACAACGGCTTTCGCGACGTGATCACCGGCACGCGGCGGGTCGAGACCGTGTCCGACCTGCAGGGCCTCAAGATCCGGGTGCCGCCGAGCCCGCTCCTGACCTCGCTGTTCAAGGCCCTCGGCGCCTCGCCCACCACCATCAACCTCGCCGAGACCTACGCCGCCCTGCAGACCCGGGTGGCCGACGGGATGGAGAACTCGCTGCCGCAGATCGAGGCGACGCGGGTCTACGAGGTGCAGAAGTACCTCTCCCGCACCAGCCATTCCTGGGACGGGCTGTGGATCCTCGCCCATGGCCGGACCTGGGACGCCCTGCCGGGCGATGCGCGCGACCTGATCGCGCGCCATTTCGACAATGCGGTCGAGCGCCAGCGCCATGCCTTCGTGCAGATGAACTCCGCGGGCGAGGCGCGGCTGCGCGCCAAGGGCCTCGTCATCACCACGCCGGACCGCGCGCCTTTCCGGGCGGCCCTCGAGCGGGCGGGCTACTATGCCGAGTGGAAGGCCAGGTTCGGCGCGGAGGCCTGGGGCGCGCTCGAGCGCTATACCGGACCGCTCGGGGCCTGACGCCGCCGATCCTGCGCTGCCGTGCATCGGACCGGTGGCACGCCCCCTGCCCTGCCGGTCCCGGCGCAACTCCCGCCTTGCCGGGTGGCCGGTCTTTCGGGCAGCGTCGGATAAACGAAGCGAGGCAGAGGCATCGATGGGTGAGCGGGCGGACTTCCTGGTGGTCGGCCTCGGGGCCATGGGCAGCGCGGCGCTCTATCAGCTGGCCAAGAGGGGCGCGTCGGTGATCGGCCTCGACCGGTTCGCCCCGCCCCACACGATGGGGTCGAGCCACGGCGAGACCCGCATCACCCGGCAGGCGATCGGCGAGGGGCGCGATTACGTCCCGCTCGTCCTCGCCTCGCACCGGATCTGGCGCGAGCTGGAGGCGGAGACCGGCGAGAGCCTGCTCCAGGCCTGCGGCGCGCTGGTCATGGCGCCGGGGACCGGCGCGACCTCGCATCACGGCAAGCCGGACTTCGTCCGGAATTCCATCGCCGCCGCCCGAGACTTCGACATCGCGCACGAGGTGCTCGACGGGCACGAGGTGGCCCGCCGCTTCCCGCAATTCCTGAACCTCGACGGCAGCGAGACCGCCTATTACGAGCCCGGCGGCGGCTATGTCCGCCCCGAACGCTGCATCGCCGCGCAGCTCACCCGCGCGGCCGCGCTCGGGGCCGCGATCCGCACCGGCGTCGAGGTCCTGTCGATCGCCCAGGAGGGCGACGGCGTCCGGGTCGAGACCACGGCCGGCCGCTTCAGCGCCGGCGAGGTCGTGGTGTCGGCGGGGGCCTGGACGGCGCCGATCCTCGGTGCGCCCTTCGACGGGCTCCTGAGCGTCAAGCGCCAGCTCCTGCACTGGTTCGAGCTCGACGATGCCGGCGCCTACGGTCCTGGCTCGCCCGTCTATATCTGGATGCACGGCACGACCGACATCGACTACTTCTACGGCTTCCCGCCGCAAGCCGGCGAGACCAGCGTCAAGGTCGCGACCGAGCAATACGCCGCCGAGACGACCGCCGATGGCGCCGACCGCGCGGTCCATCCGGAGGAATCGGCGGCGATGTACCGGCGCCACATCGCGGGGCGCCTCGCCGGGGCGACGCCGCGCGTCGCCCGGGCCGCCGCCTGCCTCTACACCGTCACCCCCGACAGGGGCTTCATCATCGACCGGCACCCGCGCCTGAGCCGGGTCCTGGTGGTGTCGGCCTGCTCCGGCCACGGCTTCAAGCATTCGGCCGGCATCGGCGCCGTCGCGGCCGAGCTCGTGACCGAGGGGCGCAGCCGGATCGACACCCGGCCCTTCGCCCTCGGCCGCTTCCCCGGGGTGGGGAGCGCGGCGGGACCCGCGATGAAGTCCTAGCGGCTGCACCTCTCATCAAGGCTGCGATGCGCCATCACGGCACCGGACAGACAGGATCCGACGCTCACCCACGCCACGCCGATGATTCCTTCCGCGCCACCGGGTGGCGACTTCGCGATGCAATCGTTCGACCTGGCATCTTCTGGCCTTGGCATTTCCTGCCGTTCGGAGGAAGAGAGAAGGCGATCATGCCGGTGGTCGTAGCGGCGGCTCGTTGCGGGGCGGCGCGAAAGCGGCAAAACTCCTCAGCACGACTGACGAACCAGACAGATTCCCATGAAACTCGACAGGATCGATCTGAAGATTCTCTCCGAACTCCAGAAGAATGCCCGCATTACGAACGTCGAGCTCGCGGAGCGCGTCAATCTGTCGCCGAGCCCGTGCCTGATGCGGGTGAAGAAGCTTCAGAACGAAGGTTATATCGCGAACTATTCCGCACAGATCAATTTGTCGAAACTGGGTCAGGCCCTGACCGTCTTTACGGAAATCACGCTCAAGAACCACAGGCAGGCCGATTTCGCCCGGTTCCTGGCCGCCGTCGAGAAGATCGATTCGGTCATGGAATGCCATCTGATTTCCGGCGGGTACGATTACCTGCTCAAGTTCATCACCATCGACGTCGTCGAGTATCAGACGACGATGGAGAGATTGATCGACCTCGATGTCGGCATCGAGCAGTATTTCAGCTTCGTCGTTCTGAAATCGCCGATCGTCAGGACGTACCTGCCCCTCGACACGATGTTCCGGCTCTGACAGGCGGGCCGGCCCTCGGCGTGCAGGCCGCGCCAGAGCGGCGGCCGGACGCGGCGCACGCGCGCGCTGCCATATGTCATCGACTTTGCATGATTTTCTATGACGAGGCGTATCCGCCTCGTCGGCCGGAGCGTCAGCGCTGCGCGAAGGCCCGGGTCAGCTCGGGATCCTGCGCCAGGCCGTCGAGCCAGCCCGTGCGCAGCTGCGGCACGGAGGAGAACAGGAGACGCGAATAGGGCTGCGTCGGCCGGCCGTCATTCACGTCGGGGCGGAGCTGCTCGACCTTCTCGCCCTTGTACATCACCACCACCTCGTCGCAGATCGCCCGCACGGTCTCGATGTCGTGGCTGATGAACAGGTAGGACAGCGACAGCTCGCGCTGCAGTTCCTTCAGGAGGTCGATGATCGCCGCAGCCACCACGGTGTCGAGCGCGGAGGTGATCTCGTCGCACAGGATCAGCTTGGCGTCGGCCGCGAGGGCGCGGGCGAGGTTGATGCGCTGCTTCTGGCCGCCCGAGAGTTCGCCGGGACGACGATGGCGTAAGGGCCGGGGCAGCCGCACCATGTCGAGCAGCTGGTCGATCCGCGCCTCGCGCGTCCGCCCGCCCAGGCCGTGGTAGAAGGCGAGCGGCCGGCCTAAGATCTCGCCGATCGACTGGTGGGGATTGAGCGCGGTGTCGGCGGACTGGAAGACGATCTGGAGGTCGCGCAGGTCCTCGGGGCGGCGCTGGCGGAAATCCGGTGCGAGCGGCCGGCCCTCGAGCAGGATCTCGCCCTTCGCCGCCGGCAGGATTCCGGCGATGACCCGGGCCAGCGTGGACTTGCCGCAGCCCGATTCGCCGACGATGCCGAGGTTGCGCCCGCGGGCCAGTTCGAGGCTGACGCCCTTGAGGATGCGCAGGGCCGGAAGGCCGTTCGCGTCCCTCTTGCCGTAGCCGGCCACCACGTCGCGCACCACGAGGAGCGGCGCCTCGTCCTGATCGAGGCGGGCCGGGCGCGGCGCCGCGCCCGGCCGGAAGGCCGCCAGGAGCTGGCGCGTATAGGGGTGCTGCGGCCGCTCCAGGATGTCCGCCGTGCGTCCCGCCTCCTGGATCTCGCCGTGGCGCAGCACGATGATCCGGTCGGCGATCTGCGCCACGACGGCGAGGTCGTGCGAGACGTAGACGCCCGCGATGCCGCCTTTGCGCATCACCGCCTTGAAGGCGCGCAGCACCTCGACCTGGGTGGTGACGTCGAGGGCGGTGGTCG
Organism: Methylobacterium tarhaniae; assembly: GCF_001043955.1. GTDB lineage: Bacteria > Pseudomonadota > Alphaproteobacteria > Rhizobiales > Beijerinckiaceae > Methylobacterium > Methylobacterium tarhaniae. Next base: position 21,145 of record NZ_LABZ01000013.1, read on the forward strand.
GCTCGTCGAAGATCACGAGCTTGGGGTCGCCGATCAGCGCCATGGCGGCCGACAGGCGCTGGAGCTGGCCGCCGGAGACCTGGTGCGGATAGCGCTCGCCGATCGTTTCGGGGTTGGGCAAGGCCAGCGCCCGGAACAGCCCGACCGCCTTGGTGCGGGCCTCCGCCACCGGCATCGAACCGTGGATGCGCACCACCTCGACCACCTGGTCCATGATCGTGTGGGCGGGGTTGAAGGCGGCGGCCGCGCTCTGGGGCACGTAGGAGACGAGGGAGCCGCGCATCCGCGCCCGCTCGCCCTCGGAGAGCGCCCCCATCTCGACGCCGTCGAGGGTGACGGTGCCGCCGGTGACCCGGCAGCCGGGGCGGGTATAGCCCATCAGGTCGAGGGCGATGGTGGTCTTGCCCGAGCCGCTCTCGCCGATCAGGGCGACGATCTCGCCCTCGTCGATGTCGAACGAGACGCCGCGGATGATCTCGACGATGCGGCCGGCATCGGTGCGCGCCTGGATTCTCAGATCGCGGACTTCGACGAGGCGGCTCATGCGTCTGCGCTCCGGTCGCGGATCTTCTGGGGCAGGTTGTCGATCAGCAGGTTGACGCTGATCGTCAGGCTCGCGATGGCGAGCGAGGGAAAGATCACCGCCGGGGCGGCGAGGGACAGACCGCCGATATTCTCCTTCACCAGGGCGCCCCAATCGGCGTTCGGCGGCTGCACCCCCAAGCCCAGGAAGGACATGCTGGAGAGGAGCAGCACGATGAAGACGAAGCGCAGGCCCAGATCGGCCAGGACCGGGCCGACGATGCCCGGCAGGATCTCGGCGCGGATGAGGTAGCCGAGCCGCTCGCCGCGCACCCGCGCCACGGTGACGTAGTCCATGGCGTTGACGTTGACGGCGAGCGCCCGGGCGAAGCGGTACGAGCCCGGGGTGTAGATCACCGCCAGCGTCAGGATCAGGACCGGCATCGAGGAGCCGATCGCCGCCACCAGCACCAGCGCCATGATCTTGCTCGGGATCGAGATCAGCGCGTCGAGGAAGCGGCTGAGCGCCGCCTCGAAGGCACCGCCGATCACCGCCGCCGCCATGCCGAGGGTGACGCCGGTCAAGCAGGCGAGCGCGACCGAGGCGAGCGAGATCCCCACCGTGTAACGGGCGCCGAACAGGATGCGCGAGAGCACGTCGCGCCCGAGATAGTCGGTCCCCATCGGGTAGGCGGCCGACATCGGCTGGAAGAAGTCGAAATCGACGATCTCGCCGACCGGATGGGGCGCGATCAGGGGCGCGGTCACCGCGACGACCGCCCAGGCCAGGATCACCAGGAAGGCGACCGCCCCGACCGGGCTGATCCGGTAGCCGAGGCGCCAGCGGCGCACCGGTCGCGTGCTGGACAGGGAGACGCTCATGCGTGGCGCAGCCTCGGGTTGGAGACGATGGTGACGATGTCGGCGATGGTGATCAGCAGGAGGTAGGCGAAGCAGAAGATCATCGCGCAGCCCTGGATCAGCGGCAGGTCGCGGGTCGCCACCGCGTCGAGCATCAGCTTGGCGATGCCCGGATAGTTGAAGATCGTCTCGACGATGATGACGCCGCCGAGGAGGTAGGACAGGGACAAGGCCACCGCGTTGACGATCGGCCCGAGCGCGTTGGGCAGGGCGTGGTGCAGCACCATGCGGCGGCGCGAGGCCCCCTTCAGCAAGGCCATCTCGACGTAAGGAGCGCTCAACGTCTCGATCACCGCGGCCCGCGTCATGCGGATCATCTGCGCCGAGATGACGAAGCTGAGCGTGATCACCGGCATGGCGAACGCCTTGATCAGCCCCGCGAGCGTGGTCACGTCGCCGGTCATCGACAGGGCCGGAAGCCAGCCGAGAGTGACCGCGAAGACGATCACCGCGAGCGTCGCGACCATGAATTCGGGGACCGAGATCACCGCGATGGTGACGACCGCGACGAGGCGGTCGACGAGGGTGCCGCGCAGGATCGCCGCGGTGATGCCGAGCGTCAGGGCGACCGGCACCGAGAGCGCGGCGGTCACGCCCGCGAGCTTCAGCGAGTTCGCCAGCCGGTTGCCGATCAGCTCGGCGACCGGGATGCCGTTGACGTAGGAAACGCCGAGATCGCCGGTCGCGAGGTTCTTCAGCCAGAGCAGGAAGCGCAGGGCGGCCGGCTGGTCGAGATGCATCGCCTGGCGCAGGCCCGCCACGGCCTCGGGGGTCGCCGACTGGCCCAGCAGGATCTGGACCACGTCCCCCGGCAGGAGAGTGGTCGCGCAGAAGATGACGATGGCGACGATCAGCAGCGTCATCAGGGTGACCACGATGCGTCCCGCGATCATGCGGAGGATGAGAGAGTTCATGGACGACCCATGCGCTGCTTCTGGCACGAGGGCCCTGGCGGGTGACGGATCACCCGCCAGGGCCCGCTGAGGATGGCGGTCAGGCCCCGAACCAGGTGTATTCCGGCAGGGTGTAGCCCATCATGCCGCCGAGCGGGTTGGCGACCAACCCCTTGAGCTTCGGCGTCACGCCGTCGAGGTTCGACTGGAAGGCCGGGATCACGGTGCCGGCCCCGTTGGCCACCATCGCCTGCATGTCGCCGTAGATCTGCTTGCGCTTAGGCAGATCGAGGAGGCCGCGGGCCTCGAGCAGCATTGCGTCGAACTTCTCCGACTTGTAGCGGCTCTCGTTCCACGGCGCGCTCGACTGGTAGAACAGCGAGAACATGATGTCCGGCGTCGGCCGAGCATTGATGTTTCCGGCGGAGAACGGCTCCTTGAGCCAGTAGTTCGACCAGTAGCCGTCCGCAGGCACGCGGTCGATCACCAGGTTCAGGCCGATCTTGCCGCCGGCCTGCTGGAGCACGGCAGCGTAGTCGGCCGAGCTGCTGGCGGCGTCGGAGACCACGATGCGAACCTCCGGGCCGAGGAGGCCGGCCTTCTGGAACAGCGACTTGGCGCGCTCCGGATCGAACTCGCGCTGCTTCAACTCGGCGTTGTAGTAGGGGCTCCACGCTGGGATCGGCTGGTCGTTGGCGATCTCGGCGAGGCCGCGCAGCACCGACTTCTGGATCACCGGACGGTTGATCAGGTACTTGAAGCCCTCGGCGACGCCGGCCTTGTCGCCGGGCGCGAGGTCGAGCCGCAGGTTGAGGTTGGTGTAGGTGGCGAGCTTGCTGACGAAGGGAGCGATCGACGCGTTGCCCTCGATGACGCGCAGCGAGCGCGGGTTGAGGTTGGCGCCGACATGGACGTCGCCGGAGAGGACCGCGTTGAGGCGCGCCGGCTCGTCGGCGATCGCGAAATACTCGAAGCTGTCGAAGTACGGACCCTTCTTGAAGTAGTTCGCGTTGCGGGCCATGACCGAGCGCACGCCCGGCTTGAATTCCTTGAGGATGAAGGCGCCGGTGCCGTTGCCCTTGGAGAAGTCGGTGGTGCCGTCGGCCACGATCATGAAATGGTGCAGGCCGAGGATCGTCGGCAGGTCGGCATTGGGCGCGGCCAGCGTGATCGTGACCGTCAGGTCGTCGGCCGTGACCTCGGTGATCTGCTTGGCGAGGGTGGCGACCTTCGAGCCGGTGGCAGGATCGAGGTGGCGCTTCAACGTGAAGACGACGTCCTTGCCCGTCAGGCTCTTGCCGTCGTGGAAGGTCACGCCCTTGCGCAACTTGACGGTCCAGGTCTTGGCGTCGGTGCTCTCGACGCTCTCGGCCAGTTCCATCCGCACCAGGCCGGCGCCGTCGATGAAGGTCAGGCGGTTGTAGAGGGCGCAGCAGCGGGTGTAGTCGGTGGCGTTCGAGGCCTTGGCCGGATCGAGCGTGTCGGCGGTCGAGGCCGCGAAGCCGGCGATCTTGAGGTGGCCGCCCTTCACCGGCTCGGCCGCCAGCGCCGCGCCGGCCCGGCCGAGGATCGCGCCGCCGGCCGAGAGGGCGACGCCGCCGCCCAGCAGCATCCGCAGCAATTCGCGCCGGTCGGCGCCGCGCCGGATGGCATTCTCGACCATCGTGTCGTCACCCGGAGTCCAGTTGGCAATCGGGTCGCTCATTGCATTTCTCCTGGTTCGACGATGGTCGGCCGGCGGCTCGGCGGGAAGGGGAGGACGGGTCGCCGCGGGCCGCTCTTCCGCGTCGGTGGCCAACACGAGGATGCAGGCGGATCGGTCGTCGGAGCCCGGGGAACGGGCGACATCCGATCTCGCGGGACTTGCCCAAAAGGTACCGTGCCGCTCCACGCCCGGGGCGGGAGGGCCTTTCCGACGCCGCCGTGGATCCGGGCGGCGGCAGGTGATGCTCCGCGGATGGCGAAGGCCGGCGCCATCCGAGTCTGTCCGGTGCCCTCGCCCTCCGCAATCCTTGGAGGATCGATGCCCGGCCCGGTTCTCGATGCAAGCAGTGTGGCGGAGCCGCCTCGTGAATTGCACCGAAACGACGGAGAGGGACGGCACAAAATTGCGAATATGCGGTCCCGGCAAAATTTATGCGGCACCCCGTCGCGCACGCATCGCGCGTGCTGCAGCGGTAGCCCCGGGAGCGAGGCCGGTCGTGGCCCGCCCGGTGGGCCGCCGCGCGCAGTCGAGGTCGGGTCTATGCCCGCCGATATGCAGAATAGCGGGGGTCCGACATCGCCGGAGGAGTGGCGCAGATGCCGTGCCTGGAGGAAAGCCCTCGGCGTGACCATGATCCCCTGCGGGGATTGGCCGGCGATAGTACGGAAGGGCGGGGATGGGACATGCAGGCTGCCGCCTCGCCGGCATCGGGCGGGTCGCCGGCCCCCCGGCCCTGCCGCGAGCCCGGCACGACACGCAACATTCTGCCGTCCCGGCGTCGTCGGGCTCCGATCCGGGCTTCGCGCGGCATCGGGGCGCCGTCTGGCATGTCCCCTCCCCTGCTCCGGCCCCGCGGAACGGACTTCCGGTGACTTCCGTCCCCCTGCCGGTGCAGGGCTCGTCCGCGAGAAGGTCGGGACATGATGGGGCGCGGATCGTCCCGCCGCTGCAAGGGAGAAAGGATCGCGCGCCGGCCCTGCGGCAGCCGAAAAAAGGCGGCCTCGCGGCCGCCTTCTCACATTCGCGAAGAGGGCCCGATGCCGGGCCACGCTCACTCGTAGACGCAGACGTAGATCTTGCGCACCGTCTCGATCGTCCGCCAGATGCCGACGAAGCCGGGCTTCATCACGAAGCTGTCGCCGGCCCGATAGGTCTTGGTCTCGCCGCCCGTCTCCTCGATCTCGACCAGGCCGGAGAGGATGTGGCAGAACTCGAAGGTGGTGCCCTTGATCGAGTGGGTCTCGCCCGGGGTGGCCTCCCAGATGCCGCTCTTGATCATCCCGTCGCGGGACTCGTCCTGCGCCCAGGTCTTGAACTCGGGCGAGCCGGCGATCAGGCGCTCGGGCAGCGGCAGGCCGGGCTTCGGCTCGAATTGCGGGTCGGTGTCGATGGTGACGAGAAGGGACATGCCTGTTTCCTCGGCGTGAGAGCCCTGCGGCGAGCCCGGCCGGCCATCGGCTGGCCGGCTGCGACGCGGCGGGTCGCTATCATGGCGGCGTGGAGGGCTGGAGAGGGCGGACAGCGCGCGGCGCATCGCCCGCCTCTCCTCGAACCACCTCGACCCTATCGACGAAAGCCGGGGGCTCCTGCCGTAAATCGGGAGGCTTCGGGCGAAAATTCCGAAAACCGCCCAATCTCCAGCGGAAATGTCGGCGCGATCCGGCGCATCTTACGGCGAACGGTGGCGTCATGGAGAGGCGGCACGGGCCTCGGGTCCGGGTCGCGCCCCGAGGTGCCGGCCGAAAGGAGTTGATGTGGTGACGACGTCCCTCAACACGATGCGGCTGAAGTCCTTCGAGCTTGCCCCGCAGGACATCGCCTCCGTCGACGTGGACGCGCTCCACGCCTTGTCTCTCGGCGTCGAGTGGCCGCATCGCCCGAGCGACTGGGACGCGCTCCGGTCCCTTGGACACGGCATCGTCGCCCTGGACGCGATCGGCCGCGTCTTCGGCTCGGCGATGTGGTTTCCCCATGGCGAGGATTGCGCGACCATCGGCATGGTCATCACGACGCCGCGGGTTCAGGCCCATGGCGGCGGGCGCTGGATGATGGACCGCCTCCTCGAGGAATGCGGCGACCGCCGGCTGATCCTGAACTCGACGCGCGCCGCCTATCGCCTCTACGTCTCGCTCGGCTTCGAGCTGCAGGCGACGGTCTATCAGTGCCAGGGCTACGCCACGCCCTGGGCCGCCTCGGTCCCGGGCCTCGCGGAGGATGTCGAGGCGATCGCGCCGGCCGGGATCGGCGAGGTCGAGGCCCTGGACGCGGCGGCGTTCGGAGCCGCCCGGCCCCGGTTGATGGCGCATCTCGCCGAGACGGCCGAGATCCGCGGCCTCCGCCGCGACGGGCGCCTCGTCGGCTACGGCATGCGCCGCGCGTTCGGGCGGGGCTGCGTCATCGGCCCGGTCGTGGCGGAGAGCGAGGAGGATGCCGTGAAGCTCGTCGCCGCCCTGCTCGTCGGTCTCGATGGGCAGTTCGTCCGCCTCGACACGCGGCAGCCCTCCGGCGTGCTCCGCACCTTCCTGGAAGCGGCGGGTTTGCGCCTGTTCGACACGACGAAGACCCTGACCCGTGGCGCGCCGCTCCCCCCGGTCGAGCCCGGGCGTCCGGGGATCTACGGCCTGGCAGCCCATGCCTTGAGCTGAGCCTCGTTCACGACGATCCCGCCGACCTGCCGTCGCCGCAGCAAGAGACGATGATGATCTGACCTTTTTCGGACGGCGCACGGCAGCGATCGTCGGATCGTTCGCCGGCCCGGCGAAGACGACGACGCAGAACGATCAATCCAGCCGGGGCTGCACCTTGCGGCTCCGCTCGGACCGCCTGTGCCCGACTGGACGATGCGCGAAAGCCGTCGGTCTCCGGCGGACGCCGTTCGCGACCGATGGGCGGGCCTCGCCCGCCCCATCCTGCAACCCGCGCGAGACACCCTCCGACCATGGACACCGCCACCCTCCTCCCGGAAAGCCGGACCGAGACCGATCCGGTCGCCCTGGTGCCCTTCGCGGCGGCGCATCTGCCCGGTGCCTTGGCGCTCTCGCAGGAGCTGTCCTGGCCCTACCGGCTCGAGGACTGGGACTTCGCGCTTCAGGTCGGCCGGGGCTTCGCCCTGGAGCGCGACGGTGCGGTGATCGGGACGGCGGCGTGGTTTCCCGATGGCGAGGACCACGCGACCGTCGGCATGATCATCGTGTCGGGCGCGGCGCAGGGACGGGGCTACGGGACGCGGCTGGTGGAAGCGCTGCTCGCGGCGGCCGGACCGCGGACCGTCCTGCTCAACGCGACCGCCGAGGCGCGCGCGCTCTACGCGCGTTACGGCTTCAGGCCGGTCGGCACCGTCCGGCAGCATCAGGGCCCGTACCGGCGTCACCGCGCGTCCGTGCCGGACGCGGATGTCCGGGCGATGGAGCCGGCGGATATCGAGGCCGTCGCGCGGCTCGACCGGGAGGCGACCGGGTTCGAGCGGCGCGCGATGCTGGACCGTCTGATCGCGGCCGGCGAGGGATCTCTCCTCATGCGGGGCGGCGTCCCCGCCGGCTATGCGGTCTCCCGCCTCTTCGGCCGGGGGCACGTCATCGGCCCGGTCGTGGCCGGGAGCCCGGACGAGGCGCGCCGCCTGATCGAGGCGGCGCTCGCCCCCCTCGACGGCCGTTTCGTGCGGATCGACGCGCCGGACGCCGCGCAGCTCTCGCCGTGGCTGACGGAGATCGGCCTTCCCCAGGTCGGCGATGCCCTCACCATGGTCCGCGGCGCCGTGCCGCCGACCGGGCCGGCGCGGCTCTTCGCCCTCGCCAACCAGTCGTTCCACTAGGACAGCCGCGACGTCGGCCGACGCCGCCTCTCCCGCACTCGAAGATTCCGGGGCCGCTATGAAGCTCACATCCTATTGGCTGGACACGTCGACGCCGTTCTCGGGCGGCGCCAAGGGGCCGGTCGAGGGCTCTTACGACGTCGCGGTGATCGGCGGCGGCCTGACCGGGGCCTCCGCCGCCCTGGCGCTGGCCAAGAAGGGCGCCCGGGTCGTCCTCCTGGAGGCCGAGACGATCGGCAACGCCGCCTCCGGCCGCAACGGCGGCATGTGCAACAACGGCTTCGCCCAGGATTACGGCACGCTCTCGGGCAAGCTCGGCCGCGAGGTCGCCGACCGGCTCTACCGTGCCTTCGATGCCGGCGTCGACACGGTCGAGCGTCTGGTGCGGGAAGAATCGATCGATTGCAGCTTCGCCCGCGTCGGCAAGATCAAGCTCGCGGCCAAGCCCGAGCATTACGACAAGCTGGCGCGCAGCCAGGAGCTGCTCGCCTCAACCGTCGATCCCGACACCGCGATGGTGAGCCGCGCCGACCTGGGCAACGAGATCGGGTCGCAGCGCTATTACGGCGGCCTGATCTACCGCAAGAGCGCTGCCCTGCATGTCGGGCGCTTCGTGCGGGGCCTGGCCGAGGCCGCCGCACGGCGCGGCGTCGCGGTCCACGAGCGCAGCCCGATGACGAGTCTGAAGGCCGCCCCGGGCGGCGGCCACCTCGTCGGCACGCCCAACGGCACCGTCCGGGCCAAGCAGGTCCTGCTCGCCAGCGGCATCTCGCAGGCCGGCCCGCTCGGCTGGGTGCGCCGGCGCGTCGTGCCCGTCGGCGCCTTCCTGATCGTCACCGAGCCGCTGCCGGTGGAGATGCTCGACCGGCTGACCCCGCGCCGCCGCAACGCGGTCGATACCAAGAACCTCGTCAACTACTTCCGCACCACGCCCGACAACCGGCTGCTCTTCGGCGGCCGCGCCCGCTTCGCCGTCTCGAACCCGGCCTCGGACGAGAAGAGCGGCGCGATCCTGCGCACCGCCCTGCACGACGTCTTCCCCGAGCTGACCGACATCCGCATCGATTACTGCTGGGGCGGCATGGTCGACATGACCCGCGACCGCCTCCCCCGCGCCGGCGAGCGCGACGGCATCTACTACTCGATGGGCTACAGCGGCCACGGCACCCAGATGTCGACCCTGATGGGCACGATCATGGCCGAGGTCATGGATGGCCGCGCCGAGCTGAACCCCTGGAGCCAGTTCGCCTGGCCCGCCATTCCCGGCCATTTCGGCCCGCCCTGGTTCCTGCCGCTGGTCGGCACCTATTACCGGATCAAGGACCGCTTCCAATGACCGACCCCCTTCGGCACCTGACCGAGGTCGGCCGCCTCGGCCGCTTCTACAGCGACGGGGCGTGGCGCGATCCGGCGGGCTCGGAGCGCGTCGGCGTCGTCAACCCGGCGACCGAGACGGTGGTCGCCGAGATCGCCCTGTGCGGCGGGCCAGAGGTCGAGCACGCGGTCGCCGCCGCCCGGCGCGCCTTCCCGGCCTGGTCGCGCACGGCGCCGGCCGAGCGCGCCGCCCTGCTCGACCGCGTCCACGGCCTGGTGATGGAGCGGCTGGAGCTGTTCGCCCAGGCGCTGACCGCCGAGATGGGCGCCCCGATCACGTATGCGCGCCAGGCGCAGGTGCCGCTCGCCGCCGCGCATCTGCGGGTCGCCCGCGACCTGCTCGCGACCTTCCCGTTCCTGTCGCAGCGCGGCACCACCGCCATCGCCCGCGAGGCGATCGGCGTCTGCGGGCTGATCACGCCCTGGAACTGGCCGCTCTACCAGATCACCGCCAAGGTCGGCCCGGCGCTCGCGGCGGGCTGCACGGTGGTGCTCAAGCCGAGCGAGCTGTCGCCCCTGAGCGCGTTCCTCTTCGCCGAGGTGATGCACGAGGCCGGCTGCCCGGCAGGCGTGTTCAACCTCGTCAACGGCACCGGGCCGGTGGTCGGCGAAGCCCTCTCCACCCATCCGGAGGTCGACATGATCTCGATCACCGGATCGACGCGGGCGGGCGTGCTGGTGGCGCAGGCGGCGGCCCCCACGGTCAAGCGCGTGGCCCAGGAGCTCGGCGGCAAGTCGCCGAACCTCGTGCTGCCGGATGCGGATCTCGCGCGCTGCATCCCGCTCGGCGTCGCCGCGGCGATGCGCAACCTCGGCCAGTCCTGCAGCGCGCCGACGCGGATGCTGGTGCCGCGCAGCCGTCTCGCCGAGGTCGAGGCCCTGGCGCGCAAGACCGCCGCCGGGTTCCTGGTCGGTGATCCGCTGCGCGAGGAGACGACCCACGGGGCGATCGCCAACCGGGCCCAGTATGACCGCATCCAGCAGATGATCCGGATCGGCATCGAGGAGGGCGCGAAGCTCGTCACCGGCGGACCGGGGCGGCCCGAGGGCCTCACGACCGGCCTCTTCGCCCGGCCGACCGTCTTCTCCGAGGTGCGCCGCGACATGGCGATCGCCCAGGAGGAGATCTTCGGGCCGGTCCTGGCCATCCTGCCCTATGACGGCGTGGAGGAGGCGGTCGAGATCGCCAACGACACGATCTACGGGCTGGGCGCCCACGTCCACGGCACCGACATGGAGCAGGTCCGGGCGGTGGCCGGGCGGATCCGGGCCGGCCAGGTCCACCTCAACGCTCCCGATTGGGACCCGCAGGCGCCGTTCGGCGGCTACAAGCGCTCGGGCAACGGCCGGGAATACGGCCGCGAGGGCCTGGAGGAATATCTCGAGACCAAGGCCATCCTCGGCTTCTACCGGCAGCAGGACTGAGCCATGGCCACCTTCATTCCCGAATCCCGGTCCTCGCGCCTGATCTCCCACGAGGCGGCGTTCGAGCCCGTGCGCCGGGCGCTGGTCGCGGCGGCCTCCGAGGGGGCCACCGTGTTCCCGGCGGTGATCGCCCGGGCCTCGGACCCGCGCAACACCTTCTCGATCAAGTCGGGCGCCACCGCGGAGCTGGCGGGCCTCAAGGTCGGGGCGTTCTGGCACGAGAATCCCGCCCGGGGCCTGCCGCGGCACAACTCGACGATCCTGCTGATCGACCAGGATTGCGGGCGGATCGGCGCGGTGGTCGAGGCCGCCGCCGCCAACGCCTACCGGACGGCCGCCGCCGACGCCGTGGCGGCCAAGGCCCTGGCCCGGCCCGACAGCGGGACGCTGGCGATCTTCGGCGCCGGCAACCAGGCGCTCTACGAGGTCGGCGCGCTGGCCCGCATCCTCCCCCTCACGCGCCTCCACGTCGTGGCGCGCGAGCGGGAGAAGGCCGAGAGCTTCGCCGCCCGGCTCGGCCAGCAGGGCGTCACCCTCGACGTGCGGGTCTCGACGCCGGAGGAGGCGTGCCGCGCCGCCGACGTGATCGTCACCGCGACCCCGGCCCGCGCACCCCTGTTCGAGGCGGCGTGGGTGCGCCCCGGCACGCATGTCGCCGGGATGGGCTCGGACGCCCGCGGCAAGCACGAGCTGCCGACCGCGCTCTACGAGCGGGCGCGCCTGTTCTGCGACCTGCCCTCGCAATCGATCGAGATCGGCGAGTTCCAGCACGTCCGCGAGCGGATCGAGGCCGGTGCGCTGGTCCTGAACCCGATCGGCGCGGTGCTCGACGGGCGCTGTCCCGGCCGCACTGCTCCGGACGAGATCACCGTCTTCGACAGTTCCGGGATCGCGCTCCAGGACCTCTATATCGGCCAGTTCCTGCTGGACGCGGCGATGGCGGCGCCCGACGAGGATTGAACGGCGCGCTTCCGGCTCCCCGACGGGTCAGGGAGCCGGATCGCGGCGTTCCCCCACCAGCGCGCCGATGCATCGGCGCCGGCGCCCGTTCGGGCTTAGCCAGCGCCTTCGAACGGATCTGTTCGAAGGCGCTGCGGTCTTACTCGTTGTCGCCCTGGATCGCCGCGATGACGGCATCGGTGACCTGGCGGGTCGTCGCGCGGCCGCCGAGGTCGGGGGTGTGCAGGCTCGGATCGGCGGTCACCCGCTCGACCGCGCGCATCAGCCGGTCGGCCGCCGGCGCCTCGCCGAGATGCTCCAGCATCTGGCAGGCGGTCCAGAAGGTGGCGATCGGGTTCGCGATGCCCTTGCCGGCGATGTCGAAGGCCGAGCCGTGGATCGGCTCGAACATCGACGGGAACTTGCGCTCCGGGTTGATGTTCGCGGTCGGCGCGATGCCGAGCGAGCCGGCCAGCGCCGCGGCGAGGTCCGACAGGATGTCGGCGTGCAGGTTCGTCGCCACGATGGTGTCGAGGGTCTCCGGCTTGATCACCATGCGCATCGTCATGGCGTCGACCAGCATCTTGTCCCAGGTCACGTCCGGGAAGTCCTGCGCGACCTCGGCGGCGATCTCGTCCCACATCACCATGGCGTGGCGCTGGGCGTTCGACTTCGTCACCACGGTGAGGAGCTTGCGCGGGCGCGACTGCGCCAGCTTGAACGCGTAGCGGATGATGCGGGTGACGCCGGTGCGCGTCATCATCGACACGTCGGTGGCGACCTCCTCCGGGTGGCCCTGGTGGACGCGCCCGCCGACCCCCGCATACTCGCCCTCCGAGTTCTCGCGCACGATCACCCAGTCGAGCTCAGGGCCGGAGACGTGGCGCAGCGGGCTCGTGATCCCGGGCAGGATCCGGGTCGGGCGCACGTTGGCGTATTGGTCGAAGGGCTGGCAGATGGCGAGGCGCAGGCCCCACAGGGAGATGTGGTCGGGCACGTCCGGCGCCCCGACCGCGCCGAAGAAGATCGCGTCGTGGTGCCGGATCTGCTCGCGGCCGTCCGCCGGCATCATCGCGCCGTGCGTCTTGTAGTAGTCCGAGCCCCAGTCGAAGTGGTCGAACCGGAACCGGAACGTGCCGGTCTTCCCGGCGAGCGCGTTCAGCACCTCGATGCCGGCGGCGATGACCTCGATGCCGATGCCGTCGGCCGGGATCGCGGCGATTCTGTAGGTCTTGGTCATGACGGGTCTCCGCGGGGAATGGGGGGACGGGATCAGTGCGCGACGGCGTCGGCGGCCGGGCTCCGCCGACCGGCGCGGGCGACGATCAGGGTGACGACGGCCGAGAGGGCGAGCAGCCCGGCGACGAAGATCAGCCCGCCGGCGAAGCTGCCGGTCCGGTCCTTGATCCAGCCGATCGCCCAGGGACCGACGAATCCGCCGAGATTGCCGATCGAGTTGATCGTGGCGATGCCCACCGCCGCGGCCGGGCCGGACAGGAACATCGTCGGCATCGCCCAGAGCGGGGGCTTGGCCGCGCTGATGCCGACATTGACCAGGCTGAGCGCGGCGACCACCGCCACGGCCGAGGCCGCGCCGCCGGCCAGGAGCAGGCCCAGGGAGGCGACGAGGCAGGCGATCACGACGTGCCAGGTGCGCTCGCCGGTCCTGTCGGAATGCCGCGCCCACAGGATCATCGCCACGACCGCCAGGGTCGGCGGCACGCCGTTGAGGAAGCCGACCGCCATGGTGGAGAGGCCGAAGCCCTTGATGATCTGCGGCGCCCAGATGCCGAGCGTGTAGAGGCCGGCCGAGGTGCCGAAATAGACCAGGGCCAGGGCCAGGACGCGGAGATCGGCAAGGCCCGCCAGGATGCCGTGCCTGGCGGCCGTCTGCCGGGCCGAACGCTCCGCGTTCATCTCCGCGACGAGCCAGGCGCGCTGGTCCTCCCGGAGCCATTGCGCCTTCTCGGGCCGGTCGGTCATGTAGAACAGCACGACGACCCCGAGGATGACGGCCGGGGCCGCCTCGATGAGGAACATCCATTGCCAGCCGTGCAGGCCGAGGATGCCCTCCATGCCGAGCAGCGCGCTCGAGAGCGGCGAGCCCAGCACCACCGAGATCGGGGCCGCCGCCATGAACAGCGAGACCACGCCGGCCCGGTAGCGGGCCGGGAACCAGTAGCTCAGGTAGAGGATGATGCCGGGAAAGAAGCCGGCTTCCGCCGCTCCGAGCAGGAAGCGCAGGGCATAGAAGCTGGTCTCGCCCTCCACGAAGGCGAAGGCACCCGAGACGAGGCCCCAGGTGATCATCACCCGGGCGATCCACAGGCGTGCCCCGACCTTGTCGAGGATGATGTTCGAGGGCACTTCGAACAGGAAATAGCCGAAGAAGAACACGCCGGCCCCGAAGCCGAAGACGGCCGGGGAAAAGCCGAGATCCTTGTTCATCGTCAGGGCCGCGAAGCCGATATTCACGCGGTCGATGAAGGCGATGAAGTAGAGAAGACAGATGAAGGGGACCAGGCGCCATGAGACCCGGCGCATGGTCGCTGTCTCGAGCGAGGCGTCCATCGTTCCCTCCCGCTGCCGTGGCACTGCCGTTTCTGCTTGAGCGCCATCTTCCATGCAAGCTGGAATACGGTTGAGGGATCGCGATCGCGGTGTCAACCCTTGTTCCGCAGCTGGCATGGAAGGTGATATGCGTGAAGCACATCGAGGGAGGCGTCGGGATGGTGCGGGCTCGGCCGACAGGAACGGAGCCGGTCGGACCGGCGCACAAGGCTCCGCAGGACGAGTCGCCGTCCGGCGAGTGGGTGGAGAAGCGCACCTCGCTGGTGGACGACGCCTACGCGGCGATGCGGGCCAATATCCGCGACGCGACCTTCGCGCCGGGCTACCAGGCCTCCGAGCAGGAGATCGCCCTGCGGCTCGGGATGAGCCGGACCCCGGTCCACGAGGCGGCGATCCGGCTGCAGGAGGACGGCCTCGTCCGCGTCCTGCCGCGCAAGGGCATCCTGATCCTGGCGCTCGCGCCCGACGACATGCGCGAGATCTACGACGTGATCATCGCCATCGAGGGCCGGGCGGCCGAGCTGGTGGCGGCCCTGCCCGAGGCCGAGCGCCTCGCGGCGGCGCAGGATCTCGACGCGCTCACGACGGCGATGGAGGAGGCGCAGGGCCGCGACGACCTCCCGGCCTGGGGCGAGGCGGACGGCGCCTTCCACGCGGCGATGATCGCGCATGCGCGCAACAGGCGGATGAGCCGGATCGTGCAGACCGTCAACGATCAGTCGCACCGGGCGCGGATGCTGACGCTCAACCTGCGCCGCAACCTGGAAGCCTCGGTCGCCGAGCACAGGACGATCGCGCAGGCCATCCGTGCGGGCGATCCGGGTCCGGCGCTCGACGCCGCGCGCCGGCACCGCCTCCGCGCCCGCGACGAGCTTCTGCCGCTCCTCGCGAGCTACGGCCTCAAGCACCTGTAGGCGGATCGCCCTCGCGAGAGCGATCCGCCCGTCGCACGGCCGGCGTGCCGGGAGGACGCTGCCGTCACGGAGGAAGGTCGTCACCCGGATCGGCGGCGGTCACCTTGAGGCTGGTTGACCGTAAGTCGAACGTCCGATAGGTTTCCGCACTAATAGATATGGCCTCACGGTCCGCGGCTCGAGACTGAATGCCCCAGGGTGTATCCTCTCCGGGCGGGCCGATGATCATGAGCCGCATAAAGACTATCGGTCGACATCGCGTCCGTTTTGCTGGTCCCGACCGCGAAAAAGGAGCCCGAGATGTGGCGACAGGGTGATATCTTCATACAAGGGGTCCCGGCTCTGCCGCAGGAGGCGGCCGCGCGGCCGCTGCCGCATACCGTGCTTGCCCATGGCGAGCTGACCGGCCACAGCCACCGGGTCGTCGATCCCGCCGCCCTGTTCGCCGGCGAGGGCTGCTTCTACCTCGACGTGCTCGCCGAAACGGCCCGCGTCGTCCACGACGAGCACGGCACGATCACCCTCGATCGCGGCACCTACCGGGTCTGGCGGCAGCGCGAATACACGCCCGCGCGCATCGTGACGGTGCAGGATTGAGCGGGATGCCGATGGCCGCCGCGGCGCGCCCGCCCGCCCGGGTCGTCCTGCGCCCGCAGGACCGCCTCCTCGATCACCAGGCCGGCCCGGTGCTCGACCGGCTCGACATGCCGCGCAACGAGGCCGCCCGCACCCTGCCGGCGGGCCTCGTCTGCCACCGGATCCTGGCGCCGGAGAGCCGGCTG
The DNA here is from genome assembly GCF_001043955.1 of Methylobacterium tarhaniae. Classification (GTDB taxonomy): domain Bacteria; phylum Pseudomonadota; class Alphaproteobacteria; order Rhizobiales; family Beijerinckiaceae; genus Methylobacterium; species Methylobacterium tarhaniae. Next base: position 37,002 of record NZ_LABZ01000013.1, read on the forward strand.
GAGCAGCTCGACGCGCTCCGCTGCCGCGAACTGGTGCTCGACGGATCATCCATCGCCCGGATCGGCGACGGCGTACGGGTCGATTACCGGCTCTCCGCCCGCGCCTGCCACCGGCTGACGGCCCTGCCGGCCTCCCTGCGCGCCGGCACCGTCGATCTGAGCGACTGCCTCGCGCTCGAATCCCTGCCGCCCGGCCTGTCGTCCGCCTTCCTCGACCTCGAGGGCTGCACCGCCCTGGCGCGGCTGCCCGACGACCTGATCCTGCGCGGCGGCCGGCTCAACCTGCGCGACTGCGCCCTGATCGACGCGCTGCCGCCGCGGGGGATGGTCGCCCAGCTCGACATCGCCGGCTGCGGCCGGATCGACGCGGTGCCGGAGGGGTTTCGCGTGACCTCCTGGATCGACGTCGCCGGGTCCGGCCTCACGGCGGTGCCGGCGCATCTGGCGGGCATCGGCCTGCGCTGGCGCGGCGTGCCGGTCGATGCGCGCATCGCCTTCAGGCCGCACGAACTCGGAATCGGCGAGATCCTGGGCGAGCGCAATGCCGAGCGGCGCCGGGTGATGCTGGAGCGCTTCGGCTTCGAGGCCTTCATGGCGGCGGCCGCGGCCGAGGAGCTCGATGCCGACCGCGATCCCGGCGGCGAGCGGCGCCTGCTGCGCGTCCCCCTCGAGAACGACGAGCCCCTCGTCTGCGTCTCGGTCGCCTGTCCCTCGACCGGGCGGCGCTACTTCCTGCGCGTGCCGCCCGACGTCACGACCTGCCGCCAAGCCGTGGCCTGGACGGCGGGCTTCGACGACCCGGCCGATTACGCGCCCCTGGCCGAGACCTGACCTTCGCCTCCGAGAAGAGCCGCATCCGACCCTGCCCCGCCGCGACGAGGAACCGGACCCGTGCCCGACAACAACCTGACCACCTTCTTCGGCAAGCCGGTCGAGGACTTCCAGAACGGGACCGAGACGTGGGACTTCGCCCGCACCGTGGCGCGCCTGCGCATCGATTACGAGTCGCCGGACACCGTCCCGATGCTGCTCGCCGCCTACGCGTCCCTGCCCGGGGTCGAAGCCACGGAGGCCCTCGTCATCGGCGCCTGGCACGGCGACACACAGGACTCGTCGCAGGATGTCGTCGAGGCCCTGGTGACCTATGCCGAGCGCCTGCCCAACCTGCGCGCGCTCTTCCTCGGCGACATCGTCTCCGAGGAGAACGAGATTTCCTGGATCAACCAGAGCGACCTGTCGGCCCTGTGGCCGGCCTTCCCGCTCCTGGAACACATGCAGGTGCGCGGCGCCACCGACCTGTCGCTGGGCCGGTTCGAGGCGCCGCGCCTGACGACGCTGATCGTCGAATCGGGCGGCCTGCCGCGCCGGGTGGTGCAGGAGGCGCTGGCGGCGGGGGCGCCGGAACTGCGCCACCTCGAATTGTGGCTCGGCACCGACGGTTACGGCGGCGACAGCACGCCGGACGACTTCACCGCCCTGTTCGCCGGCCGGCTCTTCCCGAAGCTCGATACCCTGGCCTTGCGCGACTGCGACTATGTCGACGATCTGGCGGCGGCGATCGCGACGGCCCCGATCCTCGAGCGCATCACGACCCTCGACCTGTCGCTCGGCACCCTCACCGATGCGGGTGCCGAGGCGCTGCTGGCCTCGCCGGCCATCGCCAAGCTGTCGCGGCTCGACCTGCACCACCACTACCTCAGCGACGACATGATGGCCCGCCTGGAGCGGCTCGGCCCGGTGGTCGACGTCTCCGAGCAGCAGGACGAGGAGGAGTATGGCGGCGAGATCTACCGGAACGTCGCCGTCTCGGAATGATGCGGGGCTCCCCCCTCCCCTCTCGCTTCCCTCCATGCGCGATCCTCGGCGTCGCCGGGGACGAGCGCGCCGGCGGGTTCAATGCCGCCCTGGCCCGGGCCGGCCTGCCGCCGGCGCCTCTGCTCGACTATGCCGACTTCGCCGAGGCGCCGGAGCGGATCGCCGCCCTGTTCCCGGAGGGGCACGGCCTCCTGCGCGTCGACTCGCCCGGGGCCGAGCCGCGCATCCGCCGGGCGCTCGCTCACCTCGGCGGGGCGGATCTCGACGAGGCCGGGGACGACGCGACCCGCCTGCGCCCCGACCACGCCGTCCAGAGCGGGCTCTCCGCGGCGCTCGCCCTGTGCCGCCGGCTCCTGCCGCCGGGCGTCGTCGCGACCCACGCGCCCGGGACGGTCGCCCTGCTCTACGACAAGCGGGCCTGCCACGCGGCGATGCGGGCGGCCGGGCTGCCGGTGCCCCGGGCGCTGCCGCCGGCCGGCTCCTTCGCCGCCCTGGCGGAAGCCTTGCGCGCGGCCGGGCTCTCCCGCGTCTTCGTCAAGCCGCGCTTCGGCTCCGGGGCGGCCGGCATCGCCGCCCTCGCGGTCGCCCGGGGCGGGATCGAGGCCGTGTCCTCGGCGGAGCTGGGCCCGGGCGGCGTGCTGCACCATTCGCACCGGTTGCGGCGCACCCGCGGGGCCGAGGCCGTGGCCCTCGTCGACGCGATCCTGGCCCTGGACGCGCATGTCGAGCAATGGGTGCCGAAGGCGGCTCTCGACGGGCGCCCTTGCGACCTGCGGGTGCTGGTCGTGGACGGCGAGGTCGCCCACACGGTCCTGCGCAGCGCCGCCGGCCCGATCACCAACCTCGATCTCGGCGGGCGCCGGGCCGAAGCCGATTCCCTGCGGGCGCTGGCCGCCCCCGGCGCCTGGGAGGCGATGCGGGAGGATTGCCGGCGTTTCGCGGCTTGCCACCCGGACACCTTCCACGTCGCCTTCGACGTGGCGCTGACGATCGGCCTGCGCCGCCACGTCTTCTTCGAGGCGAACGCCTTCGGCGACCTGATCCGGCGCGTCCGCCACCGGGGCCTCGACCCCTATGAGTGGCAGGTCGCGCGCCTGCCGGGCTGGGTCGCCGCCCGCAAGCCGGCGGGGCTCGCCGCATGATCCGGGCCGCCTCGCTCCTCGGCTCGCACGACATCCTGCTCGTGACGCTCGATTCGCTGCGCTACGACGTCGCCGCCGCGGCGCTCGCCGCGGGCCGCACGCCGCATCTCGCGCGCCTGCTGCCGACGGGCGGCTGGGAGCGGCGCCACGCACCGGGCAGCTTCACCTACGCCGCGCACCAGGCCTTCTTCGCCGGCTTCCTGCCGACGCCGGCGGCGCCCGGGCCCCATCCCCGCCACTTCGTCCTGCGCTTCGAGGGCAGCCGCACCACCGGGCCGGACACCGCCCTGCTCGACGGGCCCGACATCGTCTCGGGCCTCGCCGCCTGCGGCTACCACACGCTCTGCATCGGCGGCGTCGGGTTCTTCAACAAGCGCACGCCCCTCGGCTGCGTCCTGCCGGGCCTGTTCGCCGAGAGCCACTGGCGTCCCGGCTTCGGGGTGCAGGCGCGGACCTCGACCGCCGCGCAGGTCGGCCTCGCCGTCGCGCGGCTCGCGGAGCTCGACCCGGACCGGCGGCTGTTCCTGTTCCTCAACGTCTCGGCGACCCACCATCCGACCCGCCACTACCTGCCGGGCGCGACCCGGGAGAGCGCGGAGACCCAAGGGGCGGCCCTCGCCTATGCGGACGGCGCCCTGGCGCCGCTCTTCCCGGCCCTCGCCCGGCGCGGGCCGGCCTTCTGCATCCTCTGCGCCGATCACGGCAGCGCCTTCGGCGAGGACGGCTATCAGGGCCACCGCCTCGCCCATCCGACCGTGTGGGACGTGCCTTACGCCGAGTTCATCCTCGAGGCTGCGCAGGAGACCCCATGGAGGAGCGCATGAGCGCCGCCGCGATCCTCGCCGGCCCTGTCTATGGCGGCTACCAATACGCCTACCCGCACAAGACCGCCTACCGGCCGCTGGCCCGGCCGGTGCCGCTCGCCGAGGCCTGGGCGGAGGAGCCGAAGGACGCGCTCTTCCTCTACGCCCACATCCCGTTCTGCGCGATGCGCTGCGGCTTCTGCAACCTGTTCACCCTGACCCGGGGCGAGGGGCAGGTCGGCCCCTATCTCGATGCCCTGCGGCTCCAGGCCGAGACCGTGGCGGCGAGCCTCGGGCGCGTCCGGATCGCCCGCATGGCGCTCGGCGGCGGCACGCCGACCTATCTGGCGCCCGCCGACCTCGACCGGCTCCTGTGCGACCTGCGCGAGACGTTCGGGGCGGCCCCCGCCGAGGTGCCGACCTCGGTCGAGACCGCGCCCGGCACCACCACGCCGGAGCGCCTCGCCGTCCTGCGGGCGCACGGGGTGGCGCGCCTCAGCATCGGCGTCGAATCGTTTCGCGACGACGAGGCCCGGGCGATGGGACGGCCGCAGGCGCGCGGGCTCGTCGAGGCGGCCCTGGGCGCGATCCGCGACGCCGGGTTCCCGGTGCTCAACATCGACCTGATCTACGGCGCCGCCGGACAGACGCCCGAGAGCGTCCTCGATTCCGTCGAGGCGGCCCTGGCCTGGGAGCCGGAGGAGATCTTCCTCTATCCGCTCTATGTCCGGCCGCTGACCGGGCTCGGCCGGCGCGGCGCCCCGGCGGAGAACGACCGTGCCTGGGACGCGCGCCGCCTCGCGATCTACCGCGCCGCCCGCGACCGGCTCCGTGCCGCCGGCTACGTCCAGGTCTCGATGCGGATGTTCCGGCGGGGCCCCGGAGCGGAGGACGGCCCGGCTTACGATTGCGCCCGCGACGGCATGGTGGGCCTCGGCGCCGGGGCGCGGTCCTACACCGCCGGCCTGCACTACTCGACCGCCTACGCGGTCGGGCAACCGGGCGTCGCGGCGATCGTCGCCGATTACGTCGCCCGCGACGCCGCGCGGCACGGGCGGGCCGATTACGGTGCCTGGCTCGACGAGGAGGACCGCCGGCGCCGCTTCGTGCTGATGCATCTGCTCCAGGCCGCCGGCCTGCCCCTGCGGGCCTATGCCGAGCGCTTCGGCACGCCGCTCCTGCACGACCTGCCGGATCTCGCCGGCCTCGTCGAGGCGGGCCTCGCGGTGCTCGACTCCGGGATCCTCACCCTGACGGAAGCCGGCCTCGAACGCTCGGACGCGATCGGCCCCTGGCTCCAGGGAACGGTCGTGCGCGAGCGGATGCGCACCTTCGCGTTGCGCTGACCATGGCGCCGGCCCATCTCGACATCCTGTACCGGGGGCCGCTCTCGAGCTGCAACTATGCCTGCCCGTACTGCCCCTTCGCCAAGCGGCGCGACAGCCGCGAGACCCTGGCCCGGGACGCCGCGCAGCTCGCCCGCTTCGTCGCCTGGATCGAGGGGCAGACGGCGCGCAGCCTCGGCATCCTGTTCACGCCCTGGGGCGAGGCGCTGATCCGCCCCGCCTACCGGGCCGCGATGGCGCGCCTCAGCCGGCTGCCGCAGGTCCGCCGGGTCGCCGCGCAGACCAACCTGTCCTGGCCGACCGGCTGGCTCGACGAGTGCGCGCCGGAGCGCATCGCCTTCTGGTGCACCTTCCACCCCGGCGAGACGCCGCTCGACCGCTTCCTCGGCCGCTGCGCCGAGCTCGACGCGCGCGGAATCGGCTACAGCGTCGGCATCGTCGGCAAGCGCGAGCACCTGCCGGTCCTGGCCGAGCTGCGGCGGCGCCTGCGCCCGGACGTGTATCTGTGGGTGAACGCCTACCGGGACGAGGGACCGCATCACTACCGGGCCGACGACCTCGCGCTCATCCGGTCGATCGATCCGCTGTTCGACGTCAACCGGACCGGCATCCGCAGCCGCGGCTTGGCCTGCGCCACCGGCGAGAGCGTGATCAGCGTCGACGGCGACGGCGAGGTCCGCCGCTGCCACACCGTCAAGGCGCGGATCGGCAACCTCTACGACCCGGATTTCGACGCCGCCCTCACGCCCCGGCCCTGCCCGCTCGCACAGTGCCGCTGCCATATCGGCTACGCCCACATGCCGCATCTGGGCTTTCGCGAGATCTTCGGGGCCGGCCTGCTGGAGCGGGCCCTGCCGCCGTCCGACGCGCCGCCGCAGGGGGCGACGGGGTAGACGGGTGCGGTGCGGCGATCGGCGACGCCGCGACCCGGGGACGTCCTCGTCCGATGAGATCGGTAGAGGCTTGGGAGCGGACGTGCCCCCAATACACGACACGGGAGGCTGTGCGGTGGCCATCGCTCCGGCACCCGCACAGCCCGCTGTGTCGTGTCCCGTGGGACGCGCCTCGGCCTTAACCTTAAGACCTTCTTTATTCGACCTTCTCCGAGGGCCGCCATCCGCCCCATCCCGCCGACGACCTCAGGATGGAAGCGTCGGTGGCGGAGAAGCGCTCCGTCGAACGGCAGCGCGCGGTGGCGGGAGCAGGGATGCGAGACCGCAGCGTGCCCTTCACGCCACCCTTGCGCCGCCGCCGACCGCGACGCCCACGATCGGGAGCGCCGCGACCACGCGCGCTACGCGCCGGCCTTGAACTCCGCATACAGGTCGCGCAGGCGGGTCAGCACGAACTCGGCGAATTCGGGTGACTTGCGCCGGTCGATCGTCAGCGAGACGCGGTCCTCGTCCTGGGTGACCTTCGCCAGCATCCGGCCATCCGTCGTGGACCAGCTCTCCGCCTTAGCCTTCACCGGCTGCGGCTTCGTCGCGGCGATGACCTGCTTGAAGCGGGCCTCGCTCTCCAGTGCGGAAAAGCCGGGATCGGCGATGGCCTGCTGGATGGCGGCCGCCCTCCCCTCCTCGGCGATCAGGCTCACCAGCTCGAGCCAGGCGCGCCGGCCGATCCCGGGCGCCGGACCGATGGCGTCGATGACCTCCTCGGGGATCTTGGTCGCGACCGAGAGCATGTTCGAGAGGTCGCTCTTGTAGATCGACATCGCCGCCATGATCGTCGCGCGGCTGAATCCCCGCTGCTCCAGGCGGCGCGCGAACAGCGCCTTCTCGATATAGGAAAGGTCCTCGCGCTCGTGGTTCTCCTGGCCCTGCGCGACGACCAGTTGCTCGTCCGACAGGGCGCGAACGACGGCCCGGACCGGCAGGCCCAGGGCCTTGACGGCGCGCAGCCGCCGATGGCCGAAGGCGACCTGGTAGCGCCCGGCGGCGTCCGGGTGCGGACGGACCAGGATCGGGTTGAGCTGGCCGTGGTCCCGGATCTTCTCCGTCAGGCCGGCCAGCGCCTGATCCGAGACCGGCATGCGGTCGGCGACGAAGGACGGGTCGACCAGCCCGGTATCGAGCTCGATGATGACCTGGCCCTCGGTCAGCTTCTTCTCGATTTCCTCGGCGCGCTTGGCGCGCTCGCTCACCTCGCCGAGCGACTGGCCGATGGCCCCCACCGGCGTCGCCGTGCTGTCGGCAATGAGGTCGGGCGAGCCGAGGATCGGCCGCGCCCGCACCCGATTGACCAAAGGTGCCGGCGTCTCCGGGACTTGCGGGTCGCGCTTCCCGATGGTGCTGAACAGCGACTTGCGGCTCAAACTGCCCTCCCCCAGGCCTTCTTGATCTGGGCTTCGATCTCGGTGTTCACGTTGGTCACCGCTTCCACGGCTCGGTCGTAGGTCGAGCGCGTGAATTGCTGGCGCTCGACCTCGAAGATGGTCTGGTTGGTCAGCCCGGCATCCGAGATCGCGGTGCTCTTCAGCATCGGATGGATCAGGACGTGCTCGCCGAAGATGGAGCGCAGGAACGCCACCATCTGGTTCTGCGGGCCGTCGCTCGGCTCGAACCGGGTGATCAGGTACTTCATCCAGTCGTAGGAGGTCGATGCGCCGTGCCGCGAGACCTCGTCGAGCAGGTCGCCGGTCATCTGCAGGAACTGGCTCATCGACATCACGTCCAGCATCTGCGGATGGATGGTGATGAGGACGGCGGTCGCGGCGGTCAGCGCCGAGAGCGTCAGGTAGCCGAGCTGCGGCGGGCAATCGATGACGACGACGTCGTAGAGGTTCTGCGCCTGGCCGATCGCCTGCCCGATCCGGGCGAAGAACAGGGTGTCGCCCGTCCGGCGCTGGAGCAGCGCCTTCGGGGTGTCGTGCTCGAACTCCATCAGCTCGAGATTGCCCGGGATGATGTGCAGGCCGGGAATGTAGGTGCCGCGCACGATCTCGGCGATCGGGCGGCGCTCGTCGTCGTAGCGGATCGCGCCGTACAGCGTCTCGTTCGGCCCGACATGCGTCTCGGGCTGGTGCCCGAACAGGGCCGAGAGGCTGGCCTGCGGGTCGAGGTCGATGGCGAGCACCCGGTAGCCGTGCAGCGCGAGGTGCTGGGCGAGATGCGCCGCGGTCGTGGTCTTGCCCGAGCCGCCCTTGAAGTTCATCACCGTGATGACCTGCAGGTGCTCGCCGGGCCCGCGATGCGGCACGTAGCGGCGGTTGCCGCGCGTGCCCTGGTCGAGGCGCTTGCGCAGCTCGTGGATGTCCTCGACGGAATAGCTCCGGCGGCCGTTCTTCACGGCAGGGGCGACCCCGTTCTCCTCGGTGACGACCTGCCGGAGATACGATTCGTGGATCCCGAGCAGCCGCGCCGTCTCGGCCGGGCTGAACGGCCGGATGGATTTCTCGGCCTCCGGCGGGAAGATGTTGCGGTGATGCGCCTGAAGCTGGGACGAGAGTTCCGCGCCGTGGCGCTGCACCAGCTCCTTCAGCTCGGACGGCCGGCCGGCGGCGGCCGGGGTCGCGGGTTTCGCCTTCTCCGCACTCATCTCGTTGTCCGTCGTCAGAATCGCTTTTCGCGGCAGAATCGGTAAAACTGCGCGGATGACAGGGTTGAGGCGATTCCGAGGGTTTATCAAGGGGCATGTCGCGCGCGATGCGAACGAATCGGCCGGAAGGCGCGCAGGCTCGGTTAGCCGCGGCTAACCGGGCCTGCATGGGAGGCGTTAGCCGCGGCTAACCCAGCCAGCGCCTCGGATGTTAGCCGCGGCTAACGCCGGGACGGGGCGGGGAGGCGCGACCGCGGCAGGTCGCCGGCGGGACCCACAATGCTGCCGTCCGAAACCTGACTCGCCACAGGACACGATAGCGGCGAGAAGCCCGCAGCGATCGGCTCTCCATCCTTCACCTCATCCTGAGGTGTTGGCGATCAACGATCGCGCTCCATCGAGGATGGACCGACCTCGACGAGGGCTCCAGAAGCCTCCGCGATCCAGGGAACCCTCCTTCGAGGCTCAGCGACCTCCGATCGCCCGCACCTCAGGGTGAGGTCACGGCTGGGAAGGCTCGATCTAAAATTTTGGCCTATCCACGTCCCGGAGCCTGTCGTGTACCATGCTGACTGGCAGCCGCCCTCGGGATGCGTCGTCGAGCCGATGGCGGTGGTGCCTTCCGCCTTCTGCGACCACCGTCCGGCCAGACCGCCCCCGGGCCCCGCGCCGACCGGCGAGACGGCTGTGCTCGGTCGATCTCCCGCCTCACGGCCGATCGGCGATTCCGCTCGTCTGGAGCCTACGCGCCCGCAGCGGCGGCGAGCGCGACAGGGGAGGGGCCGACGATGCGCGATCTGCCGCCTTCCCGGTCCTTCGCTGCCGGCGCGGGTCGCGACGACGGATGCCGGCACCGGACGTTTACCTTAACGGCCCTGGCTCACACATGGCCGCCGACGCCGAAATCCGGACACCGCGACCGGGACGGCACGCAGCGCGACGACCCGGACCGGCGCACTCGAAAGGGGGGCGGACACTTACGGCTTCGGCGGCGCGTCGGGATTGCCCTCGTGCCGGTCGCGATGGGCGGCGGCGCGGGCGAGGAGGAGCAGCGTGACCGGCGTGGTCACGGTGAGGAACAGGCCGATCAGCGCGTCGCGCAGGACGAGGCGTCCCTCGAGCATCGAGAGGAGCAGCATCGAGCCGCACAGGATCAGGGCCATGCCCAGGGTCGCACCGAGTGTCGGGGCGTGGACGCGCTCGTAGAAGGTCTTCAGGCGGACGAGGCCGATGGCGCCGGTGAGCGAGAAGGCGGCGCCGGTCACGGCCAGCACGCTGACCAGCCAAGCGGCCCAGAGGGGCAGGTCGGCGCCCGTCACTGGATGACCTCGCCCTGCATCAGGAACTTGGCGAGCGCGACGGTGGCGGTGAAGCCGATCATGCCGATGATGAGCGCGGCCTCGAAGTAGAGCCCGCTGCCGGTCCGCATGCCGTGGACCACGATCGCCAGCATGCCGTTGAGGTAGAGCGTGTCGAGGCCGAGGATCCGGTCCTGGGCCCGCGGGCCGCGCAGCATCCGCCAGGCGGCGAGTGCCATGGCCAGCACGAGCGCCCCCTGGGCGAGGCCGAGGCCTCCGTCGAGAACCGATGCGGCGTTCATGCGAAGATCTCCATCAGAGGTCGCTCGTAGCGGTCCTTCACCCGCCGCACCCACGCGTCGCCGTCCGTGAGATCGAGCACATGCATGAGCAGGCGCCCGGTATCGGAATCGTACTGCACCCACAGCGTGCCGGGCGTGGCCGTGAGGATGATCGCCAGGATCGTGATGCCGAACGGCTCGCGCAGGTCGAGGGGGATCGCCACGAAGCCGGTCCGGCGCGTCCCACGGCGCAGGCCGAGGATGACCCGGGCGACGTCGATGTTGGAGCGCAGCATGTCGTAGAGGACGATGATGCCCAGCCGCGCGAGCCGGCCGGGCGCGCGCAGCCGGACCGAGCGCGGGCGAAGCGCCCGCATCACGTGGGGGATGGCGAGCCCGACCAGCAGGGCGAGCACGAGCTGGCCCGGAGTCGGCGGCGCGTTCAGGAGGAGCCAGGTCAGGGCGAGCGCGGCCGACAGCAGCGGGTAGGGGAGGGCGGCTCTCACGGGGCGCCTCCCGCGGGGGCGCCGAGCACGGCGCGGATGTAGTCCTGCGGCTGCGCGAGTCCCTGTACCGTCGCGTCGGCATAGGCGAGCGCCGGGCCGCCCCACAGGGCGAGGCCGAAGCAGGCCGCGAGCAGGCCGGCGAGGGCGGCGAGCTCGGAGGCGCGCAAGGCCGGCGGCGGGTCGTCGTGCGGAACCCACAGCGTGAGGATGCCGAGCCGCACCAGCGGCAGCAGCGTGCCGAGGCTGGAGAGGGTGAGGATGGCGATCAGCCACCAGCTCGAGGCCGTGATGGTGCCGCCCGTGAGGCCGGAGAAGATCGCGAGCTTGCCGACGAAGCCCGCCAGGGGCGGGACGCCCGCGAGCATCAGCGTGCAGAGCAGGAGGCCCACCCCCGAGAGCGCGACGCCGGCCGGGAGGATGCGGCCGATCTCGGTGGCGTCCGCATCGTCGAAGGGGTCGCGGTACTCGTCGGCGAAGACCGGCTGGGCCTGCTCCACCGGATCGCGGCCGCGCTGGAGCACCTCGGCCAGCAGGAACAGCGCGCCGGCGGCGAGGGTCGAGCCGACGAGATAGTAGAGAGCGCCGGCGAGCGCCGCGTCGCTCCCGCTGCCGAGGACCGCCAGCACCGTGCCCGACGAGATCATCACCGCGTAGCCGGCCGCCCGCGCGAGGTCGCGCGATGCCAGGATGCCGACCGTGCCGTAGGCGATCGTCGCGAGCCCGATGCCGAGGAGGCAGGCCTGCCCGAAGCCCTCGGACAGGCCCGCTCCGAACAGGAGCAGGCTCAGGCGCACCACGACGTAGACCCCCACCTTCGAGAGGATCGCCAGGATGGCGGCCGCCGGCGCGCTCGCCGCCGCGTAGGTCGTCGGCAGCCAGAAGCCGAGCGGCCAGGCGCTGCACTTGATCAGGAAGGCGAGGCCGAGGATCGCGCAGCCGATCTCGAACAGGGCCAGCTCGCTTGCGGCGGGTGCCGCCAGCCGCCGGGCGAGGTCGGCCATGTTGAGGGTGCCCATCGTGCCGTAGATCAGGCTGACGCCGATCAGGAAGAACAGCGAGGCGATGAGGTTGACGGCGATGTAGCCGAGGCCGGCACGGATCCGCACCTCGCCCGAGCCGTGCAGCACGAGGCCGTAGGAGGCCGCCAGCATCACCTCGAAGAACACGAACAGGTTGAACAGGTCGCCGGTCAGGAAGGCGCCGTTCACCCCCATGACGAGGAGCAGGAACAGGCCGTGGAAGCGCGGGCCGGCCCGGCCCCAGCGGGCGAAGGAGAACACGAGGGCGCAGAGCCCGAGCAGGCCGGCAAGCGCCAGCATCATCGCCGAGAGACGGTCGGCCACGAGCACGATCCCGTAGGGCGCCGCCCAGTTGCCCACGCGGTAGACCTCCGGCGCCGCGCCGGCCCGCCCGACGAGGACGAGGGCGATCCCGAGGAGCGCCAGCAACGTGGCGAGGCCCAAGGCCTCCTTCAGCCGGCGCCGGCGCTCGTCGAGGAGGAACATCACCCCGGCGACCGCGATCGGCAATACGATGGGCAGCACGACGACGTGGTCGGACCAGGCGCTCGCTGCGGAGGCGTTCATCACCGGCGGGCTCATGGATGCAGCTTTCCCGGATGGGGGTTGCCAGGATGGGGCTCGCCCGGATGTGGCTCACCCTGGTGCGGTTCCTGCCCGTCGACGTGGTCGCTGCCGGTGACGCCGCGGGCGGCGAGCAGGACCACCAGGAACAGGGCGGTGAGCGCGAAGCTGATCACCACGGCGGTCAGGACGAGGGCCTGGGTCACCGGATCGTCGACGAAGACGTTGTCCGTGCCGATGGCGGTCCCGGCCCCCGCCCCGAGCACCGGCGGCGCGCCCACGGTCAGGCGGCCCATGGCGAAGATGAACAGGTTGACGGCGTAGCTCAGCAGCGACAGCCCGAGGACGACCTGGAAGGTCCGGGGGCGCAGGATCAGCCACACGCCCGCGGCGGAGAGGATTCCGATCCCGGCGGACAAGACGAGTTCCATCACGCGATATCCCGTTCTGCGGCCCGCTCGGCCTCGGCCTCCGCGACCCGGGTCCGGCGCACGGATTGGTGCGCGAGGGCGACGAGCATCAGGGCGCTCGCGCCCACCACCAGGATCATGATGCCGAGATCGAACACGAGCGCGCTCGCGACCGGGACCTTGCCGAGGAGCGGGGGGTGCCAATAGGCGAAATAGGCCGTGAGGAACGGCCGCCCGGCCAGCCAGGAACCCGCGCCGGCCAGGACCGCGACGAGCAGGCCGAGGCCGATCCAGGCGATCGGCTGGATGCGCAGGCGCTCCTCGACCCAGGCCGCACCCCAGGCCATGTACTGGAGCATGAAGGCGACGGTGAGGGCGATGCCGGCCGCGAAGCCGCCGCCGGGCAGGTCGTGCCCGCGCAGGAACAGATGCAGGGCGAGCAGGACGATGAACGGGAACAGCCAGGTCGTCACCAGGCGCGGCACCAGCAGCGCGTCGGCGGCGGTATGGCCCGGCTCGCGCCCCTCGCGGCCGCGGTCGTCGGCATCGTGGCGCCGCTGCTGGGCCGGCCGCTCCAGGGTGTCGGGGGCGGGGCGGAAGCGGCGCAGCAGCGCGAACACCGTCAGCCCGACGATGCCGAGCACGCAGATCTCGCCCAGGGTGTCGAAGGCGCGGAAATCGACCAGCAGCACGTTGACGACGTTGCGCCCGCCGGCCTGGGGATAGGCCTCCTCCACGAACCATCGGCCGATCCCGTCGACGGCCGGCCGGGTCATCACCGCGTAGGCGAGGCCGGCGAGGCTTGCGCCCGCCACCACCGCGACGACGAGGTCGACGATGCGCCGCCGCCGCGCCCGGGCCCGCTCGGAGGCGGGAGCCGGGATCGCCGCGTCGCGCTTCGGCAGCCAGCGCAGGCCGAGCAGCAGCATCACCGAGGTGACGATCTCGACCAGGATCTGCGTGACCGCGAGGTCGGGCGCGGAGAGCCACAGGAAGGTGAGGCTGCTGACGAGGCCCGCCCCGCCGACGAGGATCACCGCCGACAGGCGGTGGTATTTCGCGCGCTCCGCCGCGCCGACCGCGCAGGCGGCGCCCACCAGCCACATCAGGGCGAAGGCCGGGTCGAACGCCGTCGACCGGCCCGGGGCCAGCAGGTCGAGCCCCCGCACGACCCCCGTCGCCGTCGCTGCCACCAGGGCCGCGAGGAACAGGATGCGCAATTGCGGTTGCAGGCGCTCCGTGCCGAGCCGGGCCTCCAGTGCCCGGGCCCCCTTCACGAGGCCGGTCATCCCGCGCTCGAACAGCCACCCGCCGTCGAGCCGGTGCATCAGCCAGGGACCGCCGCGGGGATTGGTGTCGATGCGCCGCCCGAACACCCCGTAGAGCGCGACGCCGCCGGCGAGCGCCAGGACACTCATGGCGAGCGGTGCGTTGAAGCCGTGCCAGATCGCGAGGTCGTAATCCGGCGTCCGGTCGCCGAGGACGGCCCGCGCCGCGCCCGCCAGCGCCGGCCCGATCGTGAGGTTCGGCACGAGGCCGATCGCCACGCAAGCCAGCACCAAAGCCTCGATCGGGATGCGCATCCAGCGCACGGGCTCGTGCGGGGCGTGCGGCAGGTCGTGGGGCGGCGGGCCGAAGAAGGTCTGGCGGATGAAGCGCAGGGAGTAGAGCACCGTGAAGGCGCTCGCGAGCGTCGCCAGCACCGGCAGGGCGAGGTTCAGCCAGTGGTCGCCGGTATTGTCCACGGCCTCCGCCAGGAACATCTCCTTCGACAGGAAGCCGTTGAGCAGCGGCACGCCGGCCATCGCCGCGGCGGCGACCATCGCGAGCGTGCCGGTATACGGCATGGCGCGCCACAACCCGCTGAGGCGGCGCATGTCCCGCGTCCCGGTCTCATGGTCGATGATGCCGGCGGCCATGAACAGCGAAGCCTTGAAGGTCGCGTGGTTCACCGTGTGGAAGATCGCCGCCACGACGGCCAGCGGCGAGTTCAGGCCGAGCAGAAGGGTGATCAGCCCGAGATGGCTGATGGTCGAGTAGGCGAGCAGGCCCTTCAGGTCGTGCTGGAAGATCGCGCTCCAGGACCCGACCAGCATCGTCGCCATGCCGGCCGTGCCGACGATCCAGTACCAGCTCTCGGTCCCCGCCAGGACCGGCCAGAGCCGGATCATCAGGAAGATGCCGGCCTTCACCATCGTGGCCGAGTGCAGGTAGGCGCTGATCGGCGTCGGCGCCGCCATCGCCCGCGGCAGCCAGATGTGGAACGGCAGCTGCGCCGACTTGGTGAGCGCCCCGGCCAGGATCAGGACCAGGGCCGGCAGGTAGAGCGGGCTCTCGCGGATCGCCGGGCCGGAGGCGAGGACCGCATCGAGCTCGTAGCTGCCGGCGATGCGCCCGATCAGGACCGCGCCGACGAGGAGGCAGAGGCCGCCGGCCGCCGTGATGGTCAGCGCCATCCGGGCCCCGTCCCGGGCCGAGGCGTTGTCGGACCAGTAGCCGATCAGCAGGAACGACACGACGCTGGTCAACTCCCAGAAGACGACCAGCTGGATCAGGTTGCCGGAGAGCACGATGCCGAGCATCGCGCCGACGAAGGCGAGGAGGTAGCAGAACAGGCGCGGGACCGGATCCGCCGCCGCCATGTAGTAGCGGGCGTAGAGCACGACGAGCGCGCCGATGCCGAGGACCAGGATCGCGAAGATCCAGGCCAGGCCGTCGAGGCGCAGGACGAGGCGCACGCCCAGGGAGGGCAGCCAGTCGACGGCCCAGACCACGGGAGCGGAACCGGCGGCGAGGGGATAGAGCCCCCCGATGCAGGCGAGGCTCGTCACCGTGACGAGGCCGGCCACCCCGGCGGCGGCGTTGCGCGCATGGCCAGGCAGGCAGAGCGCGACGACGCTGCCGAGGAAGGGCAGGATCGCCGCGAGGGCGAGGAGCAGGTGAGGCGGCATCAGGACAGGAGCATCGCGTCAGGGGCCATCGAGACCGAAGGCTCGGACCGGTTGGCGGAGACAGGTCGCACCGTCGCCGGGTGCCCTCGCTCCGCGTCGAACACGACGTCGATTCGGGCCGGAGCGACGCACCGCTCGGACTGTGCACGTCAGGTCAAGGTAGGCCCGGCGGGCGGGGTGGCAAGGGAATCGACGCAAGTCCGGCGGGCGGCCGGGCTGCCCGGACACCTTCATCCGCCCCGATCGGACGGGCGCAGCCGCGCGCTGCCGCCGGGTGAGCCGGCGCGGTCAGCGGGCGGCGTTCACGAGAGATCGTGCAGGGCCTTGCCCGCGGGCGCGCCGACCGAGAAATCGGAGAAATCGACGCTCAGGCCGGCGCGCTCCGGCGTGCAGCACATCGGACCGACGCTGTAGGAGGCGGCCCTCGGGAACGGGCACAGTCGCATCAGCGGCCAATGCGTACCGTCGGAGGATACCTGCAAGCGTAGCACGCCGGAAACGACGGTCGCCCGCAGCCAGAAATCCCCGGCGTCATGACCGTAGGGTGCGGTCGCCCAGTCGGATCGGCCGAGTGTCAGCACGCTGCTGATCATCGGGACACCGTCCGACAGCTCGATTCCCGCCTTGACCCACTCGCTCGAAGAGACCCGCACCATCAATCCGGCTTGATCGTACAAGTCCCGGTACCGGGCGCGGACCCGCACCTGTGCGGTGAAATCGCCGGCGGCGCGCACGGCGAAGAAGTGGCCCGTGTCTCGCGTGAAGCCGTAATGGGTTTCGCGCCAGAAATCCGTCGCCTCGTCCGTGACGACGTGGAGCCGGTCGCCAGCCATCCGCCAGCTGGCAGGTTCGTTGAGCCAGGTGCCGTCTTCGAAGCCCATCGTCCCGCCTCGCCGTGCCGCCCGTGCGATCCCTGCGCGTGAGCGGCCGGCAGCATCGAGCTTTCCGGCCGTTTGGCAAGGGCGGACGGAAGAGGTGGACGGAAGGGGAGGGGAGGCGGACCGGGCGGTGCCGGAGCGCACCGACGGGATGGGGACGAAGAGCCCCGCCGCCATCGCGGGTCCGGCATGCCCTCGCCTCGCGCCGGCATCCGTGCTCAAACTCGGCCCGCCCCGATCGCGGGGCAATCCTGTCCTATGGCCATCGACGCAACCGTATCAGCGATCGATCCCGGAGAGCGCTCATGAGCGATCCAGCCGACTACGTCCCGCCCAAGATCTGGACCTGGGACAAGGCGAGCGGCGGCCGTTTCGCCAACATCAACCGCCCGGTCGCGGGGGCGACGCACGAGAAGGCGCTGCCCGTCGGCCGCCATCCGCTCCAGCTCTACTCGCTCGGCACGCCGAACGGGCAGAAGGTCACGATCCTGCTGGAGGAGCTGCTCGCGCTCGGCCATGCGGGTGCCGAGTACGATGCGTGGCTCATCCGCATCGGCGACGGCGACCAGTTCGGCTCGGGCTTCGTCGAGGCCAACCCGAACTCGAAGATTCCGGCGCTCGTGGACCGCAGCGGTCCGGCGCCGATCCGCGTCTTCGAGTCGGGCGCCATCCTGACCTACCTCGCCGAGAAGTTCGGCGCCTTCCTGCCGACCGAGCCGGCCGCGCGCGCCGAGACGCTGTCCTGGCTGTTCTGGCAGATGGGCTCGGCGCCGTTCGTGGGCGGCGGCTTCGGCCACTTCTACGCCTATGCGCCGACGAAGTTCGAGTACCCGATCAACCGCTACGCCATGGAGGCGAAGCGGCAGCTCGACGTGCTCGACCGGCGCCTGGCCGACAATGAATTCGTGGCGGGCGACACCTACACGATCGCCGACATGGCGATCTGGCCCTGGTATGGCGGCCTGGTGAAGGGCTGGCTGTACGAGGCCGCCGAGTTCCTGGCGGTCGAGGATTACCGCCACGTCGTGCGCTGGGCCGACCAGATCCTCGCGCGACCGGCGGTGCAGCGCGGACGCAAGGTGAACCGCCTCACCGGCGAGCCGGCCGACCAGCTCCACGAGCGCCACGACGCGAGCGACTTCGACACGAGGACGCAGGACAAGCTCGCCGGACAGCCGGCCTGACGCGTCACGCCGGCCTTACGTCCGGCGCAGGTCGCCGAGACTCGCCGCGCGGGGGGCCTGCCCGGATCGGGAGAGGCCGGCCGGGCTCCTATCGGGGCGAGACGGGGGCCCTCGCGCGGAAGGCGGCACGGACCATGAGGGAAGCGGCCCGCACTCCCCTCATCGCCCGTCCGGCGCGGCCGCCAGGTCCTCGCGGATCTCGCGGTCTGCGCCGCCGAGGGAGGGCGGCATGCGCCGCACCGGCAGGCGCCGGCCGTCGAGCCGGTAGGGTGGGGCGAGGACGTGAGCCTGCGCGATCGCCTCGCCGCCCTGGGGCAGGAGAAGGCCGGCCCGCCGCGTCCGCTCCGAGGTCAGCGCCTCGTGCAGCCCCAGCACCTCGCCGCAGGGAATGCCGGCGGCGGTGAGGCGGGCGAGGAGGTCGGCCCGGCGGCGCTTGCCCAGTTCCGCCTCCATGATCGGCACGAACAGGGCCCGGTTCTTCGAGCGGTCGAGATTCGTCGCGAAAAGCGGGTCGGTGACGAGGTCGGGCCGCTCCAGCACCTGCTCGCAGAAGCGGCGGTACTGCGCGTTGTTGCCGACGGTGAGGACGATCGGCCCATCGCCGGTTTCGAACACGCCGTAGGGCACGATGGAGGGATGCGCGTTGCCGTAGCGGTCCGAGTCGGAGCCCTTCACCATCGTCTCCAGGCCGTAATAGGACGTCATGGCCAGTCCGCAATCATACAGGGCGAGTTCCACCAGGCGGCCCCGCCCGGTCCGCTCGCGCTGGAACAGGGCGGCGAGCACGGCTTGCGCGGCGTATTGCCCGGTGAAGAGATCGACCGCCGCGAGGCCGAACTTGAGGGGAGGGCGCCCGGCCTCGCCGTTGAGCGACATCAGCCCGGCCTCGCCCTGCACCACTAGGTCGTAGCCCGGCCGCGTGGCCTCCGGCCCGTCCGAGGCGTAGCCCGAGACCGAGCAGTAGATCAGCCGCGTGTTCTCCGCCGAGAGCGCTGCGTAGCCGAGGCCGAGCCGGTCGGCGCCGCCGGTCTTGAAGTTCTGCACCACGACATCGGCCTGCCGGGCCAGGTTCCGCACCAGGGCGAGGCCCTGCGGATCGGCGAGGTCGATGCCGATCGAGCGCTTGTTGCGGTTCACGCTGTCGAAGTACGAGGTGTTGGTCGCGCCGGTCTTCAGGCCCCAGTCGCGGGTGTCGTCACCGCGCTCGGGATGCTCGACCTTGATCACGTCGGCGCCGAGATCGCCCAAAACCTGGGCGCACCAGGGTCCGGCGAGCACCCGCGACAGGTCGAGGACGCGGATGCCGGCGAGCGGCAGGTCGTCGGGGTCGAACAGCATCACATCTCTCCTCGATCGGGCGTCGATGAGCCGCGCTCATCGCGGCCGGCATGTGGGACGGGGCCGTCTCGGGCGACCGCAGGACCGTACCGGTTCCGCACCGGGACGCGCGGCGACAGGAAGGCGTCGGACCGAAGCACTTGCGCGCCTGGCCCGATCGCCCGCGGCTCCCGATGCGGTCATGGCGCGAAGGACCGGCCTCAGCCGAGCTTGCCGGCCGCGGCCTCGAGCAGGCCCATCGCCTCGTCGCCGAACTTCTTGCGCCATTCCGCGTAGAACCCGCTCTTGCGCAACTCGTCCTTGAAGGGGGCGGTCTCGACGTCGTTGAAGGCGAGGCCCTTGCCCACCAGCTCCTCGCGCAGGGACGCGTTGAGCCGCGCCACGTCCTTGCGCTCGTCCAGGCAGGCGGCGTCGACGTTCCGGGCGAAGACGTCCTTCAGGTCGGCTGGCAGCTGGTTCCAGGCGCGGCGGTTGATCAGGAACCACCAGCCGTCCCACATGTGGTTCGTCACCGAGCAGTATTTCTGCACCTCGTAGATCTTGGCCGTGTTGATGATGACCGGCGGATTTTCCTGCCCGTCGACCACCTTGGTCTGCAGCGAGGAATACACTTCGGCGAAGTTGAGGCTGGTCGGAGCGGCGCCGAGGGAACGGAACAGCGAGGTCCAGAGCGCGCTCACCGGCACCCGGATCTTGAGACCCTGGAGGTCCTTCGGTTCCTTGATCGGCCGCACGCTGTTGGTGATCTGCCGGAAGCCGTTATCCCAGATCTTCTCCATGACGACGAAGCCGGCCTTCTCGATCTGGCCACGCAGGTGCTGGCCGAGGGGCCCGTCCATGCCGCGCCAGACCGCGTCGTAATCCGGGAAGGCGAAACCGAGGCCGTAGATCGACGAGGTCGGGATGATCGTCGAGAGCACGTTGACGCCCGAGAGGGCGAAGCATTCCAGTGCGCCGGAGCGCAGCTGCGAGAGCATGTCGCTCTGGCCGCCGAGCTGGTTGTTGGAGAAGATCTGAAGATCGACGCGCCCATCGGTCTGCGCGCGGATGGCGTCCGCGGCCTTGCGGGCGTGGATGTTGATCGGATGGGTATCGGGCACGTCGGTGCCGAGCTTGAAGACGAACTCGGCCGCCCGGGCATGGCGCAGCGGAAAGGCCGACCCGACGAGACCGGCGCTGAGCGTACCGGCGACCACGGCGCGGCGCGAAAGGGGGGCGCTCGACATCGTTCCTCCTGAGACTTTTATGGTTGGCGGCCGACGCCGCTGGATGGCGTTTTCGGTATGCTGCGGCGTTCGGAGTTCGTGTCCCGTGTTGATTGCCGCGCTTCGGAGTAGAGCACATTTTCTCTCCCCGGTGCCCAGGGCGATCGCATAGGGGCCCTGCCTGCCCGGCGGTTGCGGAGGCCGGCCTGCGGCGATGCCCGTCCAGGCTCGAACGGCCGGTCGTGGCGGGCGGTGGTCTCGATCGACCTCTCGGTGATCGCGCCGAGTTGATGCCGGGACTCGCCGAGCGCGATGGTACGCCCGTCCCGAGCGGGCGGCGTGGGGGAGGGGACGAGGCCACGTGCAACTCCTCGCGGATCGTGCATAGGGGATCGCGTCGTGCATCGGCGGGAGCAACGCGCAGTTCTATGACCACCGACCATGTCGATCGCGTCCTCGTCGCCGGCGGCGGCATCGCCGGCCTCGCGGTCCGGCGGGCCCTGCACCGGCGCGGCCTACCCTCCCTCACGCTGGAGCGGCGCGGGGACCCGGCGGAGGCCGGCCTGGCCATCAACCTGCCCGGCAATGCGGTGCGCGCCCTCGCCCAGCTCGGCCTGCTCGATGACCTGCGGGCGGTCGGCACCCGCGTGCGCCGGCGCGAGTATCGGACCGAGCGCGGCCGCCTGCTGTTCGCCGTCGACGAGGAGGCGTTCTGGGGCGTCGAGACCGGCCCGCATTGCTTGCGCCGCGGCGACCTCATGCGCCTCCTGCAACTCGACCTGCCCGCGGGCGACCTGCGCCTCGGCGCCGGTGTCGTCGCGGGCCGGCAGACCCCGCAGGGCGTGGAGGTCGATCTCGAGGACGGCACGGTCGAGCGCGGTGGCCTGCTCGTCGGTGCGGACGGCGTGCATTCGCGGGTCCGGCGCAGCCTGTTCGACGACCGGGCGCCGGGCGCGGCGCTGCTGGCCACGCAGAGCTGGCGGTTCATGGTGCCCAATCCGGGCGTCGAGGCCTGGACGCTGTGGGCCGGGGCCGGAGCGCTGTTCCTGCTCATCCCCGTCGATCGCGGCGAGGCCTATGGCTGGGTTTCGACGAGCGGCGGCCCCGTCGCGGGTCTCGACCCGGCCGGGCTGCGGCGCGCCTTCGCCCCCTTCCCCGATCTGGTCCGCGACACCCTCGAGACGGCGCTCGCGAAGCCCGCCTCGATCCATCATTCGCCGCTGGAGGAGGTCCGCATCCCGTCCTGGAGCCGCGACCGGACGGTCCTCGTCGGCGATGCGGCCCACGCGACCGCCCCGGTCTGGGCTCAAGGGGCCGCGCTCGCGCTGGAGGACGCGCTGGTCCTCGCCGACCTGCTGGAGGCGGGCCGCGACTGGCGCTCCGTCGGGCCCGACTACGAGCGGCTGCGCCGGCCGCGGGTGGCGCATGTCCAGGCCATGACCGACCGCCTGTCGCGAACCGCGCGCCTGGCGGGCTGGGCGAGGACCTTGCTGCTCCCGCGGATCGGACCGCGCAGCTACCGTGCCACCTACGACCCGCTTCGCACGGCGGTGACGAGCTGAGCCCGGCCGCACGGGCCCGCCTCCCGATCCCGGACCGGCCATGCCAGCCGTGGTCGTCCGTCCCCGATCGCGGCCGGAGCCGGGGCTCAGGAATCCGCGGCGGTGAACGACTGTCGCTGGGACGCCTCGAGTATTTTTGTCCACTTGAAAATTTCGATCTGCGCGTCAGCAATAATTAAAGATTATATTTATTTCTGATTGCTTGGCTAATCGAAGAGGCAGGCGCATTTCTTCAATAGATTGAGTGGCCTGCCCTCAGGCGGGCTCGTGCGAAAACGAGTTTTCCAAAGCGGACGATCGCACATGGCGGGAAATGGAATGTCTCGCCAGAGCGATCGACGTGGCGATATCTGCCCGGACGGGTGCCACCGCGACGATCGGGAAGGCGGGTGCATCGCCCGTCAACACCATGGCGAGTCTCGCCGAGACGCCGCGCCTGGAACGATCGCTTTCGCCCGCTCTTTTCTGACGCAAGATGTCTTCGGGAGAGCATGATGGACGACGATCGCGTATGGTCCTTCGAGAAGAGCCTCTGGCTCGGCGATGCGGATCACTATCGGGAACTCGTCGATGACGAGTGCCTGATGGTGCTGCCGCAGCCGCCTTTCGTGATGAGCGGGAAGCAGGCGATCGAGGCGGTGGCCCATACGCCCCGGTGGTCCGAGGTCGAGATTGCCCAGGAGCAAGTGTCGCGGCCGCAGGAGGGGCTGATCGTCATCGCCTACCACGCGAAGGCCTCGCGCGGCGAGGAGGCCTACGAGGCCCATTGCACCTCGGTCTATCGGCGGCTCGCGCACGATGAATGGCGGGTCGTGCAGCACCAGCAGACCCCACCCCTGATGAGCCGCCCCGCCGTGGACGCTGCCGGCTGAGGTCGGCGGCGCATCGCGCGGGAGCGACGCCTCAGCGACGCGGCGGGCCATGAGGCGCCGCCGCGTCGCCGCACGATCAGATCCTGTTCAGCTCTCGGATCAGGTGCTCAGGCCAGACGGCCTGCATGATCGCCCGAAATGAAAGTGGGCCCGACGCACAGGTATCGGGAGCCAGCCGCCGCCTGATCGACGCGGGAATCGGCGCCGTGCGCTTGACCAAGTCCGTGAGGGCGTCCTCGGCGGCTTTGATCGTCGCCGGCGAAGGATTGATGAGGGCGATGTCGATCGCCTGCTCGGTCGCATCCCACAGTTCCGGGGCGGCCGTCCTGCTCACGTCCAGGAGGCGGGCGCTATGCAAGGCGTCGTAAGCCTGTATGACCGTTTCGATACGCGCGAGACCGAACTCGGGATGCTCGACATCGGTCCATATGACGACGGCCCGGCTGAATTCATACGCGGACACAGGCGCCTCCAAGGTGTCGTTTGGAGAAACAACCCTTGGTTGATTTTCTGGTTCGAGTAGAAACGAAGGCGTCGCGCTCGTGCCTTCGGGATCATTAATGAGGAAAACGGTATTTTAAGCAAATCGAAGCGGAGGTGCGATGCACGCGGCCGCGCATTACAGCCTCATTCAGAGAAGACAGGTCGTATAGGGATATCCAGGCTCCGCGGCGAATGACGGCATCATCCGCCGGCTCGGGACGGGAACGGCTTGCGCGGTCTTGCTCCAGGCAAAGAGCGGAGCCCGAGCGGGTGCCCCCAGCTCGCCACGCCGGCTCTGCGCCAGGGACCATGGATCGCAAACGGCATGGCAGCGCGCGAGGGCCTCTCGCTCGGTGAAGAAGGCCGTCGCGACGCGGACCGATCCAACAGCGTATTGATCAGCCCAGCCGTGCGCCCTCATGCGCCAGGTAGGCCACGGCCTGGCCGTGGGTCAGCCCCGAGGCGAGGACGTCGCTGCCGCAATAGATCGTGTAGGTGCCGTCCTCGGTCCCGACGATGCGGATCTCAGGCATGGAGCGCTCCTCTGAGAAGCGGCTGCACGAACGCAACTGCGCCACGATACTCCGATCGGAGCGGAAGAGCGAGTCGGTCCGTCACCGATCTTCGCCCTCTCACGCAACATGACACGCAACACGGCTGCAATGGCGAAGCTTTACACGCCCCACATCGACGGTCACCCGAGACCTGCAGGGGATAACGCGATGCTGAACATCATCCGGATCTTCGCCGCCACCGCCATCCTGACTGCGTGGAGCCACGTGGCCCCCGTCACGGCGGCGCACATCGTTCCGATCGATCCGCCGAGCCACGCGGCGATGGCCGTCGCTGCCGACGCGCGGAGCTGTCCGCTGCGGGCTTGGCCCTATATCGGCTGACGCCGCGGGAGCGGGGCGCGATCCCGTCCTTGATCGTGCCGCATGGTCCGCGACGGGGAGGTATCCGCTTCGTCGACCACCATCCCGGCCTGCACCACCGCTCTCCTGCTGGCCGCGAGCCGATGGGTTCCCTCGCTGGACGGGGGCCGGTTCCGGCACGATGCTCGCATCCGAACGTTTCCCTCCTGATCGGAGAAGGAGCTTTGTCGTGCCGGACATTCGCAAACAGCGAAGCTACGATGGCCGCTGGATGGTATTCATCGGCAGTCAGATCATCGTTTCGGACCTGAGCGACGCCCAGGTCGAAGCCCTGCTTGCATCCTATCGCCGGGTCGTCCTGGACGGCGGCAAGGCGGAGTGAGGGCAGGGCGCGGCCTCAACACATCCCTTTCCTGTCCTCGATCTGCTTGAGCGCAGCAAGCTCTCGTCCCAGCTCGAGGAGCAGCATATCTGTCAGTCTCAGCAAGAACGGCTTTTCCAACTCTGCAATGTGATCGCGCATCGACAGGCACTGGTCGACGACGTGTTCCAACGGTTGCGGACGGGTTTCGGGTTCTGCCGTCAGATCAAGCAGCGTGATGGCTTCTGACGCTTCGGAACGAAGGGACGCAACTTTCTTGGCCTGCATCACGATCTCCCTGAGCCGGACCCCAACAATGAAAAAGCGCCTAAAATGCAACCCAATGATCTGGCGTCACGTCTGCCGGTTGCACGTCGTCAATTCGCCTCGGCTCGAAGCGTTCCGCAACCCCTGTTAACAAACGCTATTCCAGGTTGCGGGGCGGGCCACCTAAAAAATGACCGGATCCCGAATGCCTTTCGACTGGCGATCGGATTGCCGCCGCGTCGTCGGCACCGCACGTTCCGCCTCGAGGAGCGTCATGGACAAGAATGAAGAAGCCGGCCGCGTCATCGGCAGAACACTGGCCGACCGGCTACACCTGATCGAGAAGACGGTGGGATCGTCGTCGGAGTTCTCGCCGGAGGAAGAGTGTCTCGAGCTTGTTCGCGCTTTCAGCCGTATCGCCGATCGCCGGATTCGCCATCGCATCCTCACCCTCGTCCAAGCGTCGGCCGACCGAGAGATCAATTTCGATAAACATCAATAGACATGTTTATCTGCGATGATCTGCGCCAGCCACTGGCTGTTTGGCGTCATCCGTCTGCATCTAAAAGTATCGTTGACGCATCGCGGTTCGCCTCACAGTTGCTTCTGCGTGCCATGGTCTGTCGCCCAATCCCGGCCGATGATGCCGTCCCGATTGCAGGGCCACCCTCTTCGTCGGGCCTGAGTGTGTCCTGTTCGCTGCTGCGCACCCGCACGGATCGCGGTAGGTGCACGCCGCGGGAGAACAGTTCGAATGTGGCACACTGCCATCGGGTATTGGGCTGTCGCGGCCACATCTGCGATCGTGATACGCCATTTCGGTGCGCCACGGGTGATGATCATCGTATTCGTGCTGTCGGGCATTGCAGCCTCGGTCGCGACGGGCTTTCAGGCGGGGGCCGGCCTGGTCGGGTCGCGGATCCCGGCGATCGCCGCAGGCCAGGAGCCGTCGCGCCCGGCCTTCTATCGGTCCACGCGCGAATGCGGCCCCTGGCAGTAAGGCCGCAGGTCGAAAGACGACGACCTTCGATTCCGTTCTCGAATCTTCGCCCGAGCCCAAGGTCTCGGATGTCTGGCCTTGGTATCGAACATCCGTGACCGGTCAACGGCCTCGTCGATCTCGGGCCTGCCGGAAGATCGACGTCGATGCGCCAGCATCCTGGGCTCAGTCGATCTCAGCTGCGCTCACGCAAGCGAGGACGGCGAGCGACGCGCATCCGTTTTGCCGCCGGGGCCGGTCGATCTCCGTCCTGTTGCCTGCTAGCGTGCCGGCAACGAACTCTTCAGGGGGGATGGCGATGGCGGAAAGCGAACAGTTCGAGAAGGGACTCGAAGTCCGCCGGGCGGTACTCGGCGCGGCCTACGTCGATGGCAGCCTCGCCAAGGCCGACGACTTCATGATGGCGTTCCAGCGAATCACCACGGAATGGTGCTGGGGCTATGCCTGGACGCGGGACGGGCTCGATCGCAAGACACGCTCGATGCTCAACCTCGCGATGCTGACGGCCCTGTCGAAGCCCGCGGAGCTCAAGCTGCACGTCAAGGGTGCGCTCGCCAACGGCGTGAGCGTCGAGGAGATCAAGGAAATCCTGCTCCACGCCACGGTCTATTGCGGCATTCCCGCCGGGCTCGAGGCGTTCAAGGCCGCGCACGAGGTGCTCAAGGCCGAAGGAGCCCTGCCCGACGAGACGTGACGGGCGGGCACGCGGCTCGCGGGGCGGCCCGCGCACGGTGAAGGACGACCAGGATCGGAACGGTGTCATGAGCCTCGACCTCTCCTCCGCCCGGATCGCGTTCCTGGGCCTCGGCAAGATGGGCCTGCCCATGGCGAGCCGGCTCGTCGCGGCGGGCTGGACGGTCACGGGGTTCGATCCCTCCCCGGCGGCCCGCGAGGCCTTCGCGGCGACCGGCGGCGCGGCGGCGTCCTCGGCGAGGGAGGCGGCCGAGCAGGCCGCCCTCGTCGTGACGATGCTGCCGGACGGCAAGACCGTGCGCGCCGCCCTCACGGGGCCGGAGGGCGTCGCCGGGCGCCTCGCACCGGGCGCGATCGTGGTCGACATGAGCTCGTCGGCGCCGGTGGGCACGCGCGAACTGGCGCAAGAGCTCGCCGATGCGGGGATCGTGCTCCTCGACGCCCCGGTCTCGGGCGGGGTGAGACGCGCCGTCGACGGCACCCTCGCCATCATGGTCGGCGGGGACAAGATCGCGGCCGCGACGGTGCGCCCGCTCTTGGAGCGCCTCGGCACCGCGATCTTCGAGACGGGCCCGATCGGCTCCGGCCACGCCATGAAGGCCTTGAACAACTACGTCTCCGCCGCGGGCCTCACCGCGGCCTGCGAGGCGCTCCGGATCGGCGAGCGCTTCGGCCTCGATCCCGAGCTGATGACGGACATCCTGAACGTCTCGACGGGCCGGAACAACGCGACGGACGTGAAGCTGAAGCCCTACGTGATCCCGAAGAGCTTCACGTCGGGTTTCACCATGGCGCTGATGGCCAAGGATCTGCGCACGGCCGACGACCTCGCGCTCCACGAGGGCATCCCGGCGCCTCTGTCACGGACCATCGCCGCCCTGTGGCAGAGGGCGCTGGAGGAACTCGGGACGGAGGCGGACCACACCGCGATCGATATGTATCTCGCGAACCTTCCCGTGCCGGCCAGGGAGTGAGGAGATCGGCGTGTCGGTCTACGAGATCATCGCGCTGCGTTACGCGACGCACGACCGCCCGGCCTCGGCGAACCTCCTGTATGCGCCGGAGCCCGGCGGGGATCCGCACGACGCGCCGATGCCGATCGACTATTTCGTCTGGGTGATCCGCAACGAGGCTCGAACCGTCGTCGTCGATACCGGCTTCGACTGGCCCTCCTGCGAGGCCTACGGCCGCACCATGGTGCGTCACCCGCTGGAAGGCCTCCGGGCGCTCGACGTCGATCCGGCAGGCGTCCGCGACGTGGTGATCACGCATCTCCACTACGATCACGCCGGCAACCTGTCCGCCTTCGCCAACGCGACCTTCCACCTGCAGGATGCCGAGATGGCCTATGCGACGGGGCGTTGCATGTGCCACGCGCGCCTGCGCGGGGCCTTCTCGGTCGAGGACGTCTGCACCATGGTGCGCCGCGTCTACGAGGGACGGGTCGCCTTCGTGGACGGATCGGGCGAGATCGCCCCCGGCATCACGGTCCACGCCGTCCCGGGACACACCCGCGGGCTGCAATGCGTGCGCGTCGAGACCGCGCGCGGCCCCGTCGTCCTCGCCTCGGACGCGGCGCATTTCTACGCGAACCTCGCCCAGCAGAATCCATTCCCGATCGTCGTCGACATCGCCGCGATGATGGAGAGCTGGCGCGAGCTCGGGCGGCTTGCCGGCGACCCTGAGCGGGTCGTCCCCGGTCACGACCCGCTCGTCATGACCCGCTATCCCCGGCATCCCTCGACGGAGGTCGAGGCCGTGCTCCTCCATCTCCCGCCCCGGAATCCGGGGACGTGACGAGGCGGCGGGCCTCCCGATCGGCACGCATTAGGACGAGGGATCTCCCAGCGGGTGAAGGTCCCTGACCATCCTCTGCGCCCGCGAGAGCTCCACCTTGATGTAGACCTCCGTCGTGCCGAGATCGGCATGGCCCAGGAGTTCGCCGATGACCCGCAGATCCGCGCCGTTCTGAAGGAGGTGGGTCGCGAAGGCGTGGCGCAGCTTGTGCGGCGACCAGCGGGAGGCATTCGCGATTCCGGCGGCCGCGGCGGTCTCCTTGATCTCCTTGAGCGCCGCATCGATCGTCAGGTGCTGCTCGCCGTGCGAGACCCGGTGGAACAGCCAGACATCCGACCGCGACCCATAGCGGCCCGCCAGTTCACGCCACAGGCCGATGGCCTCGACCGCCCGGTCGTGGAGCGGAACCAGCCGCTCCTTGCCGCCCTTGCCCCGGACATGGAGCATCCGGGTTCCGGGCCGTACCGCATCGGCCGGGCGCGTCACCGCCTCGGAGACGCGCATCCCGCTCGCGTAGAGCGTTTCGAGAAGGGCGGCACGCCGCGCGTATCCGGCCTGCCGGTAGAGACCGACGGACCCATCCCGGGCCATGGCATGGGCCGTCTCGATCAGGCGGTCGACGGCCTCGACGCTCGGCGTGAACGGCAGGCGCTCGGGCCGCTGCATCGGCTGGAGATCGACGGCCGGATTGGTGGCTCCGAGGCCTTCCGCCACCATGAAGCGATGAATGCCGGTGGCGACCGAGCGGCGGCGGCTGATCGTCGAGTGGGACAGGGCTCGCTGATCGAGGTGGGCGAGATAGGCCACCATGTCCTGCCGCGTCACGTCGGCAAGGCGTCGTT
Source organism: Methylobacterium tarhaniae (assembly GCF_001043955.1). GTDB lineage: Bacteria > Pseudomonadota > Alphaproteobacteria > Rhizobiales > Beijerinckiaceae > Methylobacterium > Methylobacterium tarhaniae. Next base: position 66,031 of record NZ_LABZ01000013.1, read on the forward strand.
CCCCCAGCCAGCCGAGATAGCAGTCGGTATCGCGGCGGTAGGTCTTCAGCGACGACGCGGCGGTTCCGCGTTCGGCCGCCAGCGCGTCGAGCCAGAGGCGGATGATCTCGGCGTTGGTCATCCCCGGAGCATGGTTGCGACCGGTTAACGGCCGCTTCCCAGGGATCACCAAGCCTGTTCGTGCTGGGACCAGCTCGCCGTAGACGGGCCCGTCCCGGGGAGGAGATGCACAAGGCCCCGAACGCAAACACCCCCGCGAGGCTGGAAGTGTAGCCGCCGGTGTGAAACTGGCTCTCCCGCGTTTGTGGTGCAGGCGTAGCGGTCATGCCGCCAGCATCCGGGCACGCAGCAGGTCGAGCTTGGCCCGACCGTACATCGTCCGCTTCAGCGTCTTCACGCGGTTGCTCTGCCCCTCCACCGGGCTCGTGCTCCAGGGCGGCGCGAGCGCGGCTTCCACGGCAGCCCGATCGAGGCGCAGATCGGCGACCTGATCAAAGCCGATCCAGAACTCCGCCCTCTCAACCAGCGCCTTCAAACCGCGCCGGGTGTAGGTCCGATCGTTGCCGCGACATTGATCGCTGAGCTGCCTGAACTCGGGCAGCTTGATCGCCGCAGCATTGCTGCCCTGGCGGGCTTGGCACCGATCGCGCGTGACAGCGGCAAGCGTGTCGGCCCACGCAGCGTCGGCGGTGGCCGGCCGATTGTCCGAACGATCCTTTACCTCGCAGCCCTGCAGGCCTCGCGGCGGTGTGCCGCATTCCGAGACTCCCGCCAGCGCCTCCAGTTGTCAGACGCGCGCGAGCGCGAGCGCGATACCCTGGCCGACGCCGACGCACATGCAGGCCAGGGCCCTTGCGTGCGACGACAGGGACAGTTCCAGCGCGGCAGTGCCGGCGAGCCGCGCGCCACTCATGCCGAGCGGATGCCCGAGCGCGATGGCGCCGCCGTTCGGGTTGACCCGCGGATCGTCGTCGCCAAGGCCGAGTCGGCGTAGGACCGCCAGGCCCTGCGACGCGAAGGCCTCGTTCAGCTCCACGACATCGAGGGAGCCGACCTCCCATCCGAGGCGGGCGAGCAGGCGGCGGGTCGCCGGGACGGGGCCGATCCCCATCACGCGCGGCGCGACGCCCGCCGACGCCCCGCCGACGATCCGGGCGATCGGCGTGAGGCCGTGCCGGCGCGCTGCCGCCTCGGAGGCGACGACCAGGGCCGCGGCGCCGTCGTTGACCCCCGAGGCATTGCCCGCCGTCACCGTCGCGCCGGCCGTCCGGTTGACCGGCTTCAGCTTGGCGAGGGTGTCGAGGCTCGTCGGGCGCGGATGCTCGTCGGTCGCGACCCGGACGGGCTCGCCCTTGCGCTGCGGCACCTCGACGGCCACGATCTCGCGGGCGAGGCGTCCGTTCGCCTGCGCGGCCGCCGCCTTCTCCTGGCTGCGCAGGGCGAAGAAATCCTGGTCGGCGCGGCCGACCTCGTAGTCGACCGCCACGTTGTCGGCGGTCTCCGGCATCGAATCGACCCCGTACCGGGCCTTCATCAGCGGGTTGACGAGGCGCCAGCCGATCGTCGTGTCGTGGACCTCGGCCGAGCGCGAGAAAGCGGCCTCGGCCTTGGGCATGACGAAGGGCGCACGGCTCATGCTCTCGACGCCGCCGGCGACGACGAGCTCGGCCTCGCCGGATTTGACGGCCCGGGCCGCCGCCGTTACGGCATCCAGGCCCGAGCCGCACAGGCGATTGATCGTGGTGCCCGGGATGGTCTCCGGCAGGCCCGCGAGCAGCAGGGACATCCGGGCGACGTTCCGGTTGTCCTCGCCCGCCTGGTTGGCGCAGCCGAAGATCACGTCGTCCACGCTCTCCCAGTCGAGACCGGGATTGCGCGCGACGAGGGCCCGGAGCGGGACCGCCCCGAGATCGTCGGCCCGGACCGATGCGAGCGCGCCGCCGAAGCGACCGATGGGCGTGCGGATGTAGTCGCAGATGAAGGCGTCGGTCATGGGCCGGGCTCGTCTCTCGGATCGGTGCGGGGATGGTCGGGGGCGGTGACGGCGCGCGCCCTCAGGGCCGGCCGGGCAGCCCGATGATGCCCTGGCGCTCCAGCGCCTCGAGCCGCGCCTCGTCCAGGCCGGCCAGCCGCCGGAGGACGGAGGCGGTATGCTCGCCCAGCGTCGGCGGCGGTGCGCGATAGGTGACCGGGGTGTCCGACAGCTTGATCGGGCTCCCCACCGTCACGAAGTCCCCGTTCTCGGGATGCGGGATGCGCACCAGCATGTCGCGCGCCTTGACCTGCGGCTCGTCGAGGGCCTGGGCGATGTCGTTGATCGGCCCGACCGGGACGCCGTGGGGATGGATGCGGTCGATCCACTCCTGCGCGGTGCCGGTGAGAAAATGTGCGGCCAGGATGCCGATCACCTCGGCGCGGTGGACCACCCGATCGGAATTGCGCGTGAAGCGCGGATCGGCCGGCAGGTCCGGCAGCCCGATGGCCCGGCACAGGGAGGCGAACTGGGAATCGTTGCCGCAGGCGATGACGAAGTCACGGTCGGAGGCACGGAAGACCTGGTAGGGAACGATGTTGGCGTGGGCGTTGCCGTAGCGGCCGGGCGGCCGGCCCGAGGCGAGATAGTTCTGGCTCTGGTTGCACAGGGTCGCGATCTGGACGTCGAAGAGGGCCATGTCGACGTGCTGGCCCCGGCCGGTCCGGTGCCGGTTCAGGAGCGCGGCCTCGATTCCCACGACCGCGTAGAGCCCGGTCATCAGGTCGGCGACGGCGACGCCCACCTTCTGGGCGCCTCCGCCCGGCAGGTCGTCCCGCTCGCCGGTGATGCTCATCAGCCCGCCGAGGCCCTGGACGATGAAGTCGTAGCCGGGCTCCGCCGCCCGCGGGCCGGTCTGCCCGAACCCGGTCACCGAACAATAGACCAGCCGCGGGTTGATCGCCGACAAGGTCGCGTAGTCGAGCCCATACTTCGCGAGCGAGCCGGCCTTGTAGTTCTCGATGAGGACGTCGCTGTCCTTCGCGAGGGCGCGGATCAGCTCCTGGCCCTCAGTGGAGGCGATGTCGATCGCGACGGAATATTTCCCGCGGTTGGTCGACTGGTAGTAGGAGGATTCGCGCGTCGGCCGGCCGTCGCCGTCCGGCATCCACGGCGGGCCCCAGTCGCGGGTGTCGTCGCCGCGCCGCGGGCGCTCGATCTTGATGACCTCCGCCCCGAGATCGGCCAGGGTCTGGCTGCACCAGGGTCCGGCGAGAACCCGGCTCATGTCGAGCACCCGCACGCCTGTCAAAGCACTCATCGTCGGTCGTCTCTCCTCCCGGTTCTGTTGGCCGTGACGCGCGCCGGGTCGCGCGGCAGCGGGCGCCGGCTTCGCGCAGGGAAGCCGGCGAGGGCGCAGTGGGTCTGCTGTGACGCGGCCGTCCGCCCCAGAGCATTTTCCGACGAAGTGGATACCGGTTCGTCGCAGAAAATGGGGCAAAAACAAAAACTTAGAGCACTTCGCGATTGCAACGCGATCGTTAAGTGCTCTAGACGGGGGATGTTCCCGGGTCGCGCAGGGACAGGCCGAGCTGGGCCCGGCGGCGCAGCCACGGGCTCGGCCGGTAGCGGGGGTCGCCGGTCGTCGCGAGCAGGCGGGTCAGGATCGTGTGCAGGCGCTCCGGCCCGAGGGCGTCGCCCCAGGCCAGCGGGCCGCGCGGGTAGCCGAGACCGAGCCGCACGGCGTCGTCGATGTCCTCGACGCTCGCGATGCCCTGCTGGGCGATATCGCAGGCGAGGTTCACGATGGCCGCCAGGGTCCGCTGCACCACGAAGCCGACGCTGTCGGACACGACCGTCACCCCGGTGCCGTCCCGCGTCAGCAGGGCGTGGGCGGCGTCCCGGAACGGCGCGCCGGTGGCCGGCGTCACCATCAGCGTGCGGTGCCGGTCGAGCCCGGGCAGGAGATCGAGGCCGAGCGTCCGGCGCGGGTCCGTGCCGTGCAGCAGGTACGCCGTCGTCACATCGTGGCCTTAGGGCGCGAGCAGGCAGAGCGCCTCACGCGACGGGGCCGCCCCGTCCTCGACCGACGCGCCGAGCCCGACCAGCAGCGCGCGAACCGCGTCGCGGTCCGGCTCGGTCTCGGCACCGATCCAGACCGGCGGAAGCATGTCGACCGCCGGCACGGGCTGGGGCGGCGGCGGATCGACCGGCTTCCCGTCCCGGTACCGGTAGAAGCCGTGCCCGGCCTTCCGGCCGATCCGGCTGCCCTCCAGCATCTGCCGCGTGAGCGCCGACGGCCGGTAGCGCGGCTCCTGGTAGAACTGCTCGTAGATCGATTCCATGACCGGGTGGGACACATCGATCCCGGTGAGGTCGAGAAGCTCGAACGGGCCCATCCGGAACCCCGCCGCCTCGCGCAGGATGCGGTCGATGTCGCCGGACGAGGCGATGGACTCGCCGAGCATCATCAGCGCCTCGGTCCCGTAGGCGCGCCCGGCATGGTTGACGACGAAGCCCGGCGTGTCCTTCGCCCGCACGGCGCGATGGCCCATCCGCTCGGCGAGCGACACCAGAGCGTCGCCGACGGCAGGGGATGTCGCCAGGCCGTCGACGACCTCGACGACCTTCATCAGGGGGACGGGATTGAAGAAATGGAAGCCGGCGACGCGCCCGGGGTGCCGGGCGGCGCGGGCGATGGTGGTGACCGACAAGGAGGAGGTGTTCGTCGCCAGGATGCAGCTCTCGCCGACGACGTCTTCCAGGGCGGCGAGCAGGGCGCGCTTGGGCTCGAGCCGCTCGACGATGGCCTCGACGACGAGGTCGCAGGCCGCGAGATCGGACAGGCGGCCGGCGACGTGTAGGCGCGAGGCGGCCTCCGCTGCCGCGTCCGCGCCGATCTTGCCCTTGTCCGCCAGTATCCGCAGCGTCGCGACGAGGTTGGCGCGGGCTGCATCGGCCGCGCCGTCCCGCGCGTCGAAAAGGTGGACCGCGAGCCCGGCCTGCGCGGCGATTTGGGCGATCCCGGTGCCCATGACGCCGGTGCCGATGATCGCCAGGGCGTGGATGGAGTCTGCCATGCTCAGCGCCCGACGATGGTGGCGTGCGCCGGGCCATACCCGCGCCATGCCCGATCCACAGGAGGCGCGGCGTCGTCCGCGTGGTCGGTCCTCGTCATGGCTCCTCCGATAAATTTCGCTGTGCGAAATTGAGTTTCGCCGTTACCATATGCGCGAGTTTCCCGGATTGTAAATGCCCTTCGCGCAGCAAACTTACCGATGAATAGGAACCTTATCTCGGGGTAAGCCAAGTTGGGCTTGCGTCGATCCGCGACCTGCCATAATTTCGCTACGCGAAATTGATTTCCGCATATTGACATGCCGTAGGGAACCGATCAAATGCGCCGCAAGAAGAGTGGCCCGGACAACCGGAGCTCCGACCCCAGTCCCGACGCGATGGCCGATGCAATGCCGGGCGTCCTCGGTCCATTGGAAGCGCCATGGGAGGAAGATCGACAGTTCGTGACGGCGCTCGGCCGAGGGCTCGAGATCCTGCGCTGCTTCACGCCGAAAGAGAATTCGCTTGGCAACCAGGACATTGCGGCGATGACCGGGCTTCCGAGGCCGACGGTCTCGCGCCTGACCTACACCCTCCTGCGTCTCGGCTATATCAGGCAGGATCCGCGCACCGGGCGCTACCAGCTGGACATCGGCGTACTCGGTTTCGGCTACGCGATGCTGTCCAACATGGTGATCCGGTCGGTCGCAGGCCCGCTGATGGAAGGACTTGCCGACCACGCGAAGGCGGCCGTGGCCATGGCCGCGCGCGACAGGCTGCAGATGGTCTATGTCGACGTGGTTCAGGGTCAGGGCAACATGACCATGCGTCGCCCGATCGGCAGCGGCGTGCCCCTGGCCGAGAGCGCGATCGGTCGGGCCTGCCTTGCCGCGATGCACGAGAGCGAGCGGGAATTCCTGCTCGATCATGTGCGGCAGCGCGACCCGTCGGCATGGCCGTCGGTGCGCAAGGGCGTGGAGCGGGCCCTGCGCGACTACGAGGATTACGGCTACTGCCTGTCGATCGGGGAGTGGTACAAGGAGGTGAATACGGTGGGCGTGCCCCTGGTGCACGGCCAGTATGGCATTCTCGCGTTCAACTGCGGCGGGCCGAGTTTTCACCTCCCGCGCGAGAAGCTCGAGGAGGATATCGGCCCTCGGCTGGTCGAGATGGTGCGGAACATCGGCGCCGCGGTCCCGTCATCGCTGGGATGACGCACCAGCAACAAAGAATAGATGCTCGATCCGGGGCCGCGATACCATCGGGTCGATCACGGCCTCCGTCCGTCACTGACGGAGGTCCCGATCTCCTGCAAGCACGATGTCGCCGCCGCGCCGGATGACATCGTAGAGCAAACGGTCACTGCCGAGGCATGATCGGGCCGAGCACAGAGTAAGAAGACCATCACGAGAAAAGCACTCGATGGAGCCGCACTCTCATCCTGGCTCGATCGTCTGATCGCGTGACAATCGTCGACGGCGAGCCGGTCGTCATGCCGTCGGCCTGCCTCGGCGGTCTGACCAGAGCGGCCGGTCGCGTCCATTGCAGAGTCAATCCAAGAACGTGGAGCAGGCCGGCTCGGTCCGACGCCCGGCTAAACCACTGAATTCTCCGATTCGAACCCGGCCGCAACGGACCCGGATGCGGGGCCGACACGCGGCTGCGTACCCGCCGGACGCCTCGTTTGGCCCATCCGCATCGACTTGAAACCTGAGGGAGGTTCCTGGTGAGTAGTTCAGCCGCCACGAGCGTGGGCGTGCAAGGCACGGCCACGCAGAGCAAGACGTGGATCTACGCCTTTATCTTCTGTTTTCTCGGCCTGCTGATCGACGGCGCCGATCTGCTGCTGCTGGCCTACGCTCTGACGAGCATCAAGGCCGAGTTCGGGCTCACCAGCGTGGAAGCTGGCAGCCTCGGCAGCATCACGCTCGCCGGCATGGCGATCGGCGGCATCTACGGCGGCTGGGCCTGTGACCGGTTCGGCCGGGTCCGGACCGTCACGTGGACGATCGTCCTGTTCTCGGTCGGCACCGCCCTGCTCGGCTTCACGCACAGCTACCTGCAATTCGGCGCCGCGCGCTTCGTGTCCTCCCTGGGGCTAGGAGCGCTCTACGTCGCCTGCAACACGCTGATGGCGGAGTACGTGCCGACCAAGTACCGCACGACCGTGCTCGGCACCCTGCAAGCCGGCTGGTCGGTCGGCTACATCGTGGCGGCGCTGCTCGCCGGTTGGCTCCTGCCCACCTACGGCTGGCGCTGGCTGTTCTTCGTCGCGATCATCCCGGTGGTCCTGTCGATCTTCATGCGCCGGCTCGTCCCGGAGCCCGAGAGCTGGGTGAAGGCCAAGGCCGCTCGCCAGGAGATCGCCCGGCAGGACCGAACCGCCGCTGCGTCTGCGCCGTCCCGGCCGCGCGAGAATGCATTCAAGGCGGTCTTCGGCGATCCGCGCGCCCGCAGCATGTTCCTGTTCTGGGCCGCCACCGCCGGGATGCTGCAATTCGGCTATTACGGCGTCAACAACTGGCTTCCCTCCTATCTCGAGACCGAGATGGGCATGAAGTTCGGCTCCGTCACGTCCTACCTCATCGGCAGCTACACGGCGATGATCCTGGGCAAGGTGATCGCGGGTGTCGCGGCGGACAGGTTCGGGCGGCGCGCCGTCTTCGCCTTCGGCGCGCTCGGCACCGCGATCTTCCTGCCGGTGATCGTGCTGTGGCACACGCCGGGCAACATCCTCTGGCTGCTGGTCGTCTTCGGCTTCCTGTACGGCGTGCCCTACGGCGTCAACGCCACCTACATGGCCGAGAGCTTCCAAGCCCGGTACCGTGGCACGGCGGTGGGCGGCGCCTATAACCTCGGGCGGCTCGGCGCGGCCCTGGCCCCGATCGTCATCGGCTACTTCGCCAGCCGGTCGTCGATCGGCCTCGGGTTCCTGGTCATGGGGGCTGCCTACTTCGTGTGTGGCCTGATCCCGGCTCTGTTCATCCGCGAGAAGCAGTTCGACCCCAAGACCCAGTAAGCCAAAACCCGTATTCCAAGATAACATCGCTTGTATGATGTTCCCGCCCGGACCTCCGGGCGGGGTTCGTGCTTGTGCCGATCTTCGCCTGTTGCAGGACACCGGATTTCGATCCTCGGTCCCGAAACATCGGCAAGCGCCCCCCAATCCTGCCTCAGATCGAGACGACCCGGCGTAAGGCGAGCGACCGGACCAAGCCTGACAGCGGTAGCGAACACGGCTCGTCGCCACCGCATCGCGGAGGAGATGTGATGCTGGTCGACCCCGATGACCTGCCGCTCGCCGGCATCCGCGTGCTCGACTTGTCGCATGTTCTCGCCGGCCTCCGCTGCGTCCAAGGTGCTGGGCGATCTCGGCGCGGACGTGATCAAGGTCGAGCATCTCGGACGCGGCGACGACACCCGCGACTGAGGCGTGAGGACCAGCGCCACCAACACCTCGTCCTTCGACAGCGCGAACCGCAACAAGCGCTCGATCGGCATCGACCTCGCCGACTCGGAAGGTCTCGCCGTGGTGCGGGGCCTTGCCCGGCGGAGCGATGTCGTGATCCAGATCTTCAAGACCGGCGGCGCCGATCGAATCGGCCTCGGCCATGCGACGCTCGCCGTCGAGAATCCGCGGCTGAGCTACTGTTCGATCTCGGGCACCCCGTCGGACGGACCGGAGGCCACGCGGCCGGGCTACGACCTCGTGGTGCAGGGCGAGCCAGGAGGCGCTGCATCGTGCGTCGGCGGGGCTCGCGTCGAGCCACATGACGCAACTCGGGCACGCTTGCGAGATCGGCGCGGATCGTCAGGCCCGGTCGTGCCATGGCCGCCTTCTGCTGTACAGACACCACGCCAACAGAGACGCGCTTCACAGCCAACTCACGTTCGAGTCAACAGCAAAGCGCGGCGGTATCGGCCCAACAGACTTCGATATTCGTCACACCAAGAACCTTTGACAGTCATTCCGCTTCTACAGCATGACGGCCGGTCTCGCGGTAACGCGCGGCGCCGTACAGAACCGGTATCACGACGACGGAGACGATCCTAGTGAAGCGCCGATTTGATCTTCTGGCCCACATCAGCAGGCACCCACGCCATCCAAACGGCTTCGTCGTTCCTCAGGAAGTGCTTCGCACCATCTTCCCCGGTTGCCTGATTGTCCGTCATCCAAGCAAGTTGGCGGTTGAGAAGGTCGTTGGTGAAGGTGCGAGCTTTCAATTAACTTAAAGTCGGGCCCGCCCGCTTGGCGAACTTGTCTCCGATCAGAGTCACGATCCGGCTCGGCGCCCAGGCATTGGGTTTGGGATCCCGGCACTCGAGCTGGATCGTGCATTGGGCATTCGGTCGGGATCATGGCATGGATGAGGGGTATCGAACGGCTGGAGACTGGGCAGAATAGTGCACTAGTTGAGCGCAATCCTCACGCTTTCGGACGCATTATCATCACCGCACTGCGCGGGACTCGCAATCCTCTTACGGCAGCAACCCGCCGATATTCGTGGTCAGGCTGCCACGAAAGGCGACCGAGATCGCGACTGCTTCGACAGCCCGCTTCGGGCGCCGGATACGGTCTCTCTTAGAGAAGCTTTTTGTCGGTTTGGATGGCGCGTTCGTCGAATCGGGTGAACTTGATCGGATTTCCGCGACGCACTCAAGAACGTATATTCAACCTATTTTGATCAGAAATAACTCTTATATACTGAACTAATTAGAAATTTTATAATTATTTATTGAGAAACGATAAAAATTGTCTTATGTCATGCGCACAGGTCACTGACGCAGCCTGGATCATTCCGGCGCATCATGAGTTCATGACGTAATTTCTCTTTTCAATTCGACCAGATCGATCACGATCCTTCCAAGGTCGGTTCGGCCCGGAACGGGCAACCCCACGGGAGAAAATCGAATGCCGGAAGCGTCTTCTCCGTCGTTCCCGTACGCAACATCTCCGATCTCCTTGCGGGGAAAGAATCTCAGGTCCCGCATCTACCTGCCCGCCCATCAGCCGGGTCTGGCCGAAGGCGGACTGCCGGGCGAACGCTACGTCGACTACCACCGCCAGCGCGCCAGATCCGGCATGGGAATGCAGATCACCGGCGCCACGCCGGTCGTCTGGTCGGAGGTCTGGGCGGACGGGCTGACGCTCGTCAACGTCGACGACCGCATCATTCCCGGATACCGGACGCTCGCGCGCGCCGTGCACGACGAGGGCGGCCTGATGCTCGCCCAGCTGGCCCATGTCGGGGCGATGGAGACGTCGGGCGACACGATCATCTCCTCGTCCTGGGAACGCTCCGAGCTGACCTGGCGGATGTCGCGCGAGGCGACCGCCGAGGAGCTCGCGACGATCACGGAGCTTTACCGCGCGGCGGCACGGCGCTGCCGCGAGGGCGATCTCGACGGCATCGAGGTCACGATGGCGCACGGCATGCTGCTCGCCAGCTTTCTCTCGCCCGCGATGAACCGCCGGACCGACGCGTTCGGCGGCGACCTCGAGGGGCGGACGCTCTTTCCCCGCAACGTGGTCGCGGCGGTGCGCGACGCGATGGGCGAGTCGGCGATCATCGGCGTGCGCCTCTCGGGCGACGAGATGATCGAGGACGGGATCGACGGCGGCGAGGCCGCCGCCATCGCCAAACGGCTCGTCGCGACGGGGCTGATCGATTACGTCAGCGTGACGGCCGGCAGCAACACGCGCAAGCTCGCCCGTGTCGACCATTGGCCCCCGACCCCGCTCCCTTCGCCGCCTTCCGGCATTTATCGCGCGCGGTCCGAGACGCGGTGGACGTACCCGTCGCGACGGTCGGGCGCGTCACGAGCCTGGCGATGGCCGAGGAGATCCTGGCGGCCGGCGATGCCGATCTCGTCGGAATGGTGCGGGCGAACATCGCCGATCCGCGCCTGCTGCCCAAGAGCATGGCGGATGCGCCGAAGACGGTGCGCCCCTGCATCGGCGCCAATGTCTGCATCAACGCGCTCCTCGACCACAAGACCCTGACCTGCATGGTCAATCCCGAGCTCGGGCGGCCGCTCTCGACCATCGACCGGCCGATCGGCGCCGCGCGCTCGGCCCTCTTGATCGGCGCCGGCCCGGCGGGCCTGGAGGCGGCGCGACGGCTCGCCCTGCGCGGCTTCTCGACGAGGCTGATCGAGGCGCGCGACCGCGTCGGCGGGCAGATGGAGCGCTGGTCGCAGACGCCGTCGCGGCAGGAATTTCTCAAGGCCGTGCGCTGGTGGGAGGACGAGCTCGAGCGGCTCGGCATCGACGTCGCGCTCGAGACGACGGCGGACGTCGCCGAGATCATGCGGCACCGCCCCTCCGTCGTCATGCTGGCGACCGGCTCGACGCCGATCGTGCAGGGCAGCGCCGACCTCGCCGGCACGCCCGTCTTCGGCCCCTACGACGTCCCCGCGTCGGGCGGCCACGTCCTCGTCCAGGACGAGATCGGCCGGCTCTCCGCGATGCTCACCGCCGAGCGGCTGGCGGCGGGATGGCGGCGTGTGACGCTCGTTACCTCCGCCATGCATCCCGGCGAGGGCGAAGGCGTCACGACCGCCTACACGCTGCTGCGCGCACTCGGCCGCGCCGGCGTCGAGATCGTCGATCGCTCCAAGCTCGTCTCGGTCCGGGACGGTCGCGCCGTCCTGAGCGGCGTCTTCGACGAAGCCCGCCCGGTGATCGAGGGCGTCGACGCCGTGGTCCCGCTGCTCGGCGCCGTCAGCCACATCCCGCTCGCGGCGGAGTTGCAGGCGGCGGGCGCGACGGTCCACCGCATCGGCGACGCCAAGCTGCCGCGCGACGTGACCGCCGCCGTGAAGGACGCCGCGGACACCGTCTGGTCGCTCGACGTCCACAACAGCGCCGGGACGCCGAGCGAATCCCTGTCCCACTCGGTCGCCGCCACGCTGTCATGATCCAGACCCCGATCCTCAAGCCCGGCCCGCGGCAGGACGGGCCGCACCCCGATCACGCCGCCGCCGGTCGCCCGCAGCCCTCCGCCCCGGTCGTGCGCATCGAGAATCTGGTGAAGCGCTACGGCGCCTATGTCGCGCTGCACGAGATCGGGTTCGAGCTGAAGAGCGGCGAGGTCGTCGCCATCATCGGCCCGAGCGGATCGGGCAAGTCGACGCTCCTGCGCTGCGTCAACCAGCTCGAACAGCCGGATGGCGGGTGCATCACCGTCGCCGGCCAGAGGTTCGAAGGCGGGAAGGAGCATTCCAGGGCTGCCCTCGACACGCTGCGCCGCACGGTCGGGATGGTCTTCCAGTCGTTCAACCTGTTTCCGCACATGACGATCCTGCGCAACGTGAGCATCGCGCAGGAGCGGGTGGCCGGCCGCAGCCGCAAGGATGCCGAGGACCGCGCGATGCACCTTCTCGCTCGCGTCGGCCTCGCCGACAAGGCGGGGCAGTACCCGGCCCGCTGCTCGGGTGGCCAGCAGCAGCGCATCGCCATCGCCCGCGCCCTGGCGCTCGATCCGCAGATCATGCTGTTCGACGAGCCGACCTCGGCGCTGGACCCCGAACTGGGGCTGGAGGTCCTCGCCGTCATGCGCGAGCTCGCGGAGTCGGGCATGACGATGATCGTCGTCACGCACGAGATGCGGTTCGCCGAGAACGTGTCCGACCGGGTGGTCGTCATGGCGGACGGCCGGGTCATCGAGGAAGGCCCGAGCCGGGAGCTGATGCGTGACCCGAAGACCGAGCGGACCCAGCGCTTCCTCCACGCCGTCAGGGACCGCTGACGATGGAGGCCCTGACGCAACTCGCGCGTGGCGTGCCCTGGACGATCGCGCTGACGCTCACCTCCTTCCTCCTGGGCGCGCTCCTCGGCCTCGGCCTCTGCGCCCTGCGCCTGTCGTCGAGCCGCGTCCTGCGCGCACTCGCGACCGGCGCCGTCCTCCTCCTGCGGTCGGTGCCGCCCGTCGTCTGGCTCTTCATCATCTTCTTCGGCATCGGCTTCGGCTACGTCCAGCTTCCCTCCTTCCTGGCCGCCATGCTCGGGCTCGCGCTCATCACGGCCGCCAACATGGCGGAGATCTATCGCGGCGCGTTGTCCGGCGTGCATCGCGGACAGACGGAGGCGGCCATCGCCCTCGGCCTGTCCCCTCGCCACCGCTTCCAGGACATCGTCGGCCCGCAGATGATCCGCATCGCGCTGCCGAGCGCGGCGACCTTCGCCATCGGGCTCTTGAAGGACACCTCGGTCGCGTCGCTCATCGGCGTCCAGGACGTCGCGTTCCAGGTCAACGCGCTGGCCCAGCGAAGCTTCTCCGGCACGGGAATCTTCGTCATCGCCGCGCTTCTCTATATCGCGCTGAGTCTGCCCATCGCCGCGCTGGCGCGCTGGACCGATCTGCGCCTGCGCGCGAAGGTGGCACGATGAGCGAGATCCTGGAATTCTGGGGCGAGTGGCTGCCCACGCTCCTCGACGGTCTGCTCGTCAGCCTGAAGGTCACGGCGGCGAGCCTTGCGCTCGGCATCCCCCTCGGCCTGGTCCTGGCCCTCGCCGTCAAGGCGAAGTCGGCGCCCCTGCGCATCGCGGCGCTGATCGCCGTCGAGATCGGCCGGGGAACGCCGGCGCTGGTCCTGCTGCAATTCACCTATTTCGGCCTCGCCTCCACCGGACTGACGCTGTCCTCCTACGCCGCCGCCGTCGCGGCTCTCGCCGCCTGCACCGGGGCCTATACGAGCGAGATCATCCGCGCCGGCCTCGAGGCCGTCCCGCAGGGCCAGAGCGAGGCCGCGATCGCCATCGGCTTCAGCCGGATGGATCAGCTGCGCTACGTCGTCCTGCCTCAGGGGCTCCGCATCGCGGTCCCGCCGCTCCTCGGCTTCTCGATCCTGATCTTCCAGAGCACGTCGCTCTGTTACGCGATCGCCCTGCCGGAACTGATGAGCCAGGCCTATTCCGTCGGCTCGAACACGTTCCGCTACATGCCGATCCTCATCCTCGCCGGGCTCCTCTTCGCGGCGATCTGCATCCCGGCGACCTTGCTGGTCTCCCGCCTCGAACACCGCCTCGATCGGCACACCCGGTAGATCCCGCGCGGTCCGGTCTTGTCCATACCGAGTTCCAATGAGAATTGCGTTGGCGATCCAACGCTTTGTCCACCTGGATGATCGTCTTGCCGCCGGCTTCGATCGTAGAACCGGCACCTGATTTTTTTCGAAATCACTCGGGAGAGAACGATGATGATGAACCGGATCCCGTCCGTGACGGTGGCCGTCCTTGCCGGCTGGCTGGTCGCCGGCGCGGCAGAGGCTCAGGAGTGCAAGCCGGCACACGCCTTCAAGACGATCGAACCAGGCGTGCTGACCGTCGCCGTGACCACCTATGCGCCGTTCTCGATCATCGAGAAGGACGGCTCGGCGGGCGGCGTCGACGGCGACATCGTGACGGCAATCGCCAAGCTCGAATGCCTGAAGGTGAAGGCCGTCGCCACCGATCCGAGCGCCGCGATCCAGTACATCCTGGCCGGCCGCGCGGACCTCTCGACCGGTGACTGGTACCGCACCGCCGAGCGCGCCAAGGTCGTCGGCCTGTCGGCGCCTCTCTACACCGATCGGATGGGCATCTACTCGAAGAACGGCTACAAGACCGTCGCCGAGATCGAAGGCAAGTCGGTCGGCACGGTCCAGGGCTATCTGTGGGTCGCCGACCTCCAGAAGCTGCTCGGCGCCCATCTCAAGCTCTATCCCAATTCCTCCACGCTCTCGACGGATCTCGCCGCGGGACGGATCGAGGTCGGCGTCGACGGCTATGCGAGCGGTGCCTCCGCCCAGGCGGAAGGCGGCTTCGCCGGCCTGAAGATCGAGGTCAGCGCGCCGGACAAGCGCGTGCGCGCCACGGTGACGCCCGCCCAGGCCGCCCTCCCCTACGCGAAGGGGAACGCGGCCCTCGGCGCCGCGCTCGACGCCGACATCGCGACCCTCGGCAAGGACGGCACGATCCAGACCATCCTCGCCAAGCACAAGCTGGACCCTTCGGCCGCCGATGTCGGCGAGGCGCGCCTTGTCGAGTGACGATCCCGACGAAGCGGCAGGCTGTGCTGTCGCCTCGTCACCCGGGATCGGCCGCGCGCCGGCCGATCCGTGATCCCTCGCCCGACACCAATCCTCGAGTCACGCCATCATGACCGCCTATTCCATCACGCGCCGATCGCAATCCTGGTACGGCGAGTCGGTCGGTATCCTGATCCTCGACGCCGCCTATCCGTGCGTTCCCGGCAATGTCGGCAACGCGACGACTTACACCTATCCGGTTCGCTACCAGGAGGTGCGCGGCGCATCGATCGACCGCCTGCTCAACCAGCGCGACCCGAGCCTGCGGGACGCCTTCATCGAGGCGGCCGTCTCACTCCGCGACCGCGGCGTCAAAGCCATCACCGGCGCGTGCGGGTTCATGGCCTACTTCCAGGAGGACGTGGCCGCCGCCGTCGACATCCCGGTGTTGCTGTCGAGCCTGATGCAGGTCCCCTTCATGCACGCCATCACCGGCCGACCGATCGGGATCATCACGGCGAATTCCGATGTCTTGACGCCCCGGCATCTCAAGGCGAGCCGCATCCCCGAAAACCTCCCGATCCATCTCGCCGGCATGCAGGGAATGACCGAGTTCCGGCAGGCGATCCTGGAAGAGAAGGGAACGCTCGATTCGGCGAAGATCGAGGCGGAAGTCGTCGAGGTGGCAAAGAGGCTCATATCTGATCACCCCGAGATCGGATCGATCCTGCTCGAATGCAGCGACCTGCCTCCCTATGCGCATTCTGTCCAGGCCGCGACCGACCTGCCGGTCTTCGATTTCATCACCCTGATCGACCATGTCCAGTCGGCGGTTCGGAGACGGCCCTACCAGGGCTTCATGTAGCGGAGGCCTCGGGTCACCGGCACGGGGGCCGACCGGGCAGCGCGCACGTTTCGGCCCGTGCGTGCCGCGACCCGGGGTTTACCCTGAGGCTGCTCGAGCTGATCGACCGTTTAAAACCCATCATGTCATTTCAGGGCCGCGCAGCGGAGCCCAAAATGACATGGATGGTATCAAATCTGCGAGCTTTAATCTAGTATACTATCAATATAATTCCTGATTGATTCAGTAAATCAATTCCAGTCGCGACCATATCCTGAGATGTTAGAGCTTGTACTCGCGAGTTCTTCACTTAAGAACTCGAGATTGGGCGGCAACTCCGATCCTGCGCCTCATTCTGAGGCGTTGATCGATCGAAGATCGACTGAACTCGAAGGAGGTCTCCGATCGCCCGCATCTCAGAGCCTGTTTGAGGGCTCACTCTTCATTCTGGCTGGTGAGTGCAATGAGGGCCATCAGGCAGGCGATGACGCAGAGGCGGGCGGTTGCCACGTCGAGGCGGCTGGCCCGCTCGCGCCGCAGACTGCCCCAATGGCTGATCCAGCCCGAGGTGCGCTCGACCACCCTGCGTTTGAGCACGACGAAGCCCTTCTGACCCAGCTCCTTCTTCACGACCTCGCAGCGCTTGCCCCGGAACACGCCGTCGAGGATCGCCAGGCGAAGGCTCGGCCATTCCTCCTTGCCAGCATCCAGCGCCGGCGACGTATCGCAATCCTGCACGTCACCGGGCACGGCCGAGAGCACCGGGATGTGCCCTTCGGCGTCGACCATCACCACGCGCTTGCGCCCGACCAGTTTCTCGGCACCGTCGTAGCCACGCGGTCCGCGCACCCCGATACACTTGAAGCTCTTGGTGTCGATGATCGCCAACCGCGGCTGCGGATGGCGACCGCAACGCTGCCGTTACCGGCGCGCCAGGGCCCGCAACCGATCGCGAACATTCCTTCTTGGTCCAGCACCGGAACCAGCCGTAGACCGCCGTGCGCCAGTGCCCAAGGCTATCCGGCAGAACCCGCCAGGCGCCGCCCACCCGCAGATGCCAGGCGATCACCGCGACAATCCGGCCGGCCGGCGTCGCTCTCGGGTTGCGGGGGCGGGTCCGCCCGTACCTGAAACCGGGCCCATCTCGTCCAAGCCCGTCCGGGCAACGACATTCGTCAGACGCGTCTCGTGGCGCGTCCGATGTCGGTCCGCCTACATCTGCTCCCACCCGCCCGGCCAGGCGGAGCCCATGTTGTTCTCACACGAGACAGAGGGGGGACGGCCAGCAGAGGCCCTCAAACAGGCTGTCAGGGGCGAACGAGGTTCTTTCCTGAGGTCATTCCGAACCTTCATGGACCTGCCGCCGGCGAAGGGGCGTACCCGCCGGACGCGCCGGGCAATTCGCTCCAGAGCTGCCCTTGTGTCCGGTCCTGACGCGGTTGCCCGTGCCGCGCTCGCGAATAGAGTGATGACTTCCGGGAATTTGCTCTCGTCGGAGCATCCGGTTCGGACACGGTCTCTCGCATGGCCTTCACGCGGCGCTTCCTCCCCTCGATGTCATTGCTCTGCGCCTTCGAGGCCGCCTCCCGGCACCAGAGCTTCACGCTGGCCGCACGCGAATTGAGCCTGACCCAGAGCGCGGTCAGCCGGCAGATCCGGGCGCTCGAGGAGATGCTGGGATCGGACCTCTTCCTGCGCGACCGGCAGACCGTGCGCCTGACGCTGGCGGGCGAGACCTACGCGCAGGAGGTGCGCGAGGCCCTGCGGCGGATCTCCACGGCGACCCTGGGCTTTCGCGCCAATCCGAAGGGCGGCACCCTGAACCTGGCGATCCTGCCGACCTTCGGCACCCGCTGGCTGGCCCCGCGGCTGCCGGCCTTCTTCGCCGAGCATCCCGGCATCACCGTCAACCTGACGACGCGCCTGGCGCCCTTCGACTTCCGGTTCGAGCAGGTCGACGCCGCCATCCATTTCGGATCGCCGGACTGGCCGGGGGCGGAGTTCGAGCCGCTGATGAGCGAAACCGTGGTTCCCGCCTGCAGCCGCGACCTGGCGGAGCGCTACGCCTTCGCGCAGGCGAGCGACCTGTTGCGGGCCCCCCTGCTCCACCTCGTCTCGCGCCCCGATGCCTGGGAGCGCTGGTTCACCGCTCAGGGCGTCAATCCGGAAGGCGTCCGGGGGATGCTGTTCGACCAGTTCGCGACCGTAGCGCAGGTCGCGATCTCGGGGCTCGGGGTCGCCCTGCTGCCGGAATTCCTGATCCAGCCCGAACTGGCGCGCGGCGACCTTGTGGCGGCGTTGCCGGCCCGGATCGAGAACGCGGGACGCTATTATCTCGCCTGGCCCTCGCAGCGGGCCAGCCACCCGCCCCTGGAGGCGTTCAGGGCCTGGCTCGGAACGGCGGCAAAGGCGGGTCAGGAAGAGGGGTGAACCGCCCCGGGTTCCCCGGCAACTGTAATCAGATCGCGGCGGCTAGGGTAATCGGTACCGCTGGCGAGCATGGCGTTCAGCGTGACAAGCAGTTCGCGGGCAGTCGCCGTGAGTGCCGCCTTGGTCGGTTTTCCGGCCAACTGGAGGCGCTGGCGGAAGTCTCGGAATGGGATTGCCCCGTTTCTGTGGACGGTTATGGGGCTTGGCTGACCAGGGTCTCGCTGCGGGTTTTTGGGCGGTGCTCCGGCTCGACACCGTCGCCCTTTCAGGCGCGAGGCGAGATCTCCCCAGGTAAGAGCACGTTCTGTCCCTGCACGACCGCCGGATTTACAGCGCCTTGCCTTGATCACGAGAGCTTCGCGGTCCTTTGCCCGCTCGCCCTGCTCGGCACTGCCTCGTATCGGCTCTCAGGCAGGGGAGGCAGGGTGTGCGAGGCCCCGAACGCCAACAACCCCGCGAGGCTCGAAGCCTCGCGGGGTTGTTCGATGTATGTGGTTGCGGGGACAGGATTTGAACCTGTGACCTTCAGGTTATGAGCCTGACGAGCTACCGGGCTGCTCCACCCCGCGCCAGGGTGTGTTCGCGAGGAGGGAATGAGGCGTGCTTGGCAGGTCTGGC
>NZ_LABZ01000130.1 GCF_001043955.1 Methylobacterium tarhaniae
CACCCGAACCGCCCCCGCCGGCGGACGACACGCCGCCGCCGCCGGTGCGGCGCGCCTTCCGGGACGTGTTGCGCAGAGCAGTGTGACGACTCGGCCGTGTGACGGGTGACGAAGCGGTAGCGGCGTCCATCCCTTCGGCTTAGCATCGGGGCTCCTCGCATCAGAAAGGCCCTCGATGTCGGACCCCATCGCCCGCCGGATCGCGCAAGGCGCGGGCCGCGACCCCGCCGACCTGGTGATCCGCGGCGCCCGGCTCCTCGACCTCGTCACCGGCGAACTGGTGGAGACCGACATCGCGGTCTGCGGCGACACGGTGGTGGGGACCTACGGGGCCTATGAGGGCGCACGGGTGATCGAGGCGCGGGGGCGCATCGCGGTCCCGGGCTTCATCGACACCCACCTGCACGTCGAATCCTCCCTGATCACCCCGCACGAATTCGACCGCTGCGTCCTGCCCCACGGCGTCACCACGGCGATCTGGGACCCGCACGAGATCGCCAACGTGCTCGGCACCGCGGCCTTCGACTACGCGCTGGCGGCCGCGGGCGAGACCGTGATGGACATCCGGGTCCAGCTGTCGTCCTGCGTGCCGGCGACGGACCTGGAGAGCGCCGGCGCCCGGATCGCAGCCGCCGACCTCCTGCCCTACCGCGACCATCCCCGCTCGCTGGGCCTGGCCGAGTTCATGAACTTCCCCGGCGTGGTCGCGGCCGATCCCGGCTGCCTCGCCAAGCTCGCGGCCTTCGCCGGACGCCACATCGACGGCCACGCGCCGCTGCTGTCCGGGACGGCGCTCAACGCCTATGCGGCGGCCGGCATCCGCACCGACCACGAGGCGACGGGCGCGGACGAGGCGCTGGAGAAGATCCGCAAGGGCATGACGGTGCTGATCCGCGAGGGCTCGGTCTCGAAGGACCTGCACGCGCTGGCCCCGCTCCTGACCGAGCGGACCGCGCCGTTCCTCGCCTTCTGCACCGACGACCGTAACCCCCTCGACATCGCCGAGGAGGGCCATCTCGATCACCTGATCCGCACGGCGATCGCCCTCGGCGTGCCGCCGCTCGCCGCCTACCGCGCCGCCTCGCTCAGCGCCGCCACCGCCTTCGGGCTCACGGATCGCGGGATGATCGCGCCGGGCAAGCGGGCCGACATCGTGCTCCTCGACGATCTCGACACCTGCGCGGTCTCCGCCGTGATCTCGGCCGGCCGGCTCGTCGACGAGGCCCTGTTCGCCACCCGGCGCGTCACGCCGCCGCCGGGACGCAACAGCGTGCGGGCCGAGCCGGTCTCCGCCGCCGACCTCGCCGTGCCGCCGCCCGCGGGCGAGACCTCGGTGATCGGCGTCGTGCCGGGCCGCATCATCACCGAGCACCGGAGGCTGACCCTCTCCGGCCTGCCGGACCTCGCCCAGGACGTGACGATGGTCGCGGTGGTGGCGCGCCACGGCACGCGCAGCATCGGCCGCGGCCCGGTGCAGGGCTTCGGGCTCCGGCGCGGCGCCATCGCCTCCTCGGTCGGGCATGACAGCCACAACCTCTGCGTCGTCGGCGCCGATCCCGAAGCGATGGCGCGGGCCATCAACCGGCTGATCGACCTGCAGGGCGGCTTCGTGGTCGCCGACGAGAGCGGCATCCTGGCCGAGCTGGCGCTGCCGATCGCAGGATTGATGAGCGACTGGTCCTTCGAGGCGGTGCGCGACGCCCTGCCGCCGCTCCGCGCGGCCGCCCGCCGGCTCGGCTGCACCCTGCCCGAGCCGTTCCTGCAGGTCGCCTTCCTGCCGCTGCCGGTGATCCCACACCTGAAGATCACCGATCGCGGCCTCGTCGACGTCGACCGGATGGCGCTGATCTAGCGGACTCGGCGCCCGACGCCTGTAAACGATTTCACGAACGATGTTGCGTTCAGCCTCGCCCACCTATAAGCCCGGGAGGGCTTTCTGCTGCGATGCAGCAAGAGGAGAACGGCATGGCCGAGATGGTGCGCGCGGCGCATCCGGGCGAGGTGGCGATCCTGGACGGGATCGCGGGGATCGCCGCAGGTTTCGACCTGATCCTGTGCGACGTCTGGGGTGTGCTGCATGACGGCGTCCACGCCCACCGGGCGGCGGGCGAGGCGCTGACGCGGTTTCGCGCCCAGCCGGGCGAGCGGCCGCGCCGGGTCGTGCTGCTCTCGAACGCGCCGCGCCCGGGCAGCGCCGTGCAGGCGCAGCTCGACGGCTTCGGGGTCCCGCGCAGCGCCTACGACGCGATCGTCACTTCGGGCGACCTCACCCGCCGGCTGCTGGCGGAGCGGGCGGGCGCGCCGGTGCACCATCTCGGACCCGACCGCGACCTGCCGATCTTCGACGGGCTCGACCTCGCCCGCGGCGGGCCGGACGAGGCCGCCCACGTGGTCGTCACCGGGCTCCTCGACGACGAGACCGAGACGGCCGCGGATTATCGCGCCCGGCTCGAACCCTGGGCGGGCCGGGGCGTGACGCTGATCTGCGCCAATCCCGACCTGGTGGTCGAGCGCGGCGAGCGGCTGATCCCCTGCGCCGGCGCCATCGCGGCGCTGTACGAGGAGATGGGCGGGCGCGTCGTCTATGCCGGCAAGCCGCACGTCCCGGTCTACGAGGCGGTGCTCGCGACGGCAGAGGCACTCGACGGTGGCGCCCCCCTCCCCCGGGACCGTGTGCTCGCCATCGGCGACGCGATCCGCACCGACGTCGCCGGCGCGCGGGCCTTCGGCATCGCCGCGCTGCTGGTGGCGCGCGGCATCCACGCCGAGGAACTCGGGGTGGCGGCGGGCGCGCCGCTCGGCGATATCGCTCACTGGCTCGAAGCTCAGGCCGTGCACCCGGACGGCGTGATCGACCTGCTGCGCTGGTAAGACCGACGGTCGAGAGAAAACGGCCTGCGGCTTCGCTCTCGAATCGTCGCAAATCCCAAGGTCACGGACGTCCGGGCTTGGCATCGACGATTCGAGATGGATCGACGGCCTCGTCGATCTCGGGCTTGCCCGGGATCGAAACGAGGCGTCAGCATCCTTGGCCGTCGGTGCAGGCCGCGCACGGGAAGCGGGTGCGCCGACCGCATCCCGGTCGCAAGCGCAAGTCGGTTTTCCTTCAGGAGAACAGGGCGTCGATCGCGTCCTGCGGCGTCGCCGGCCCCTTCAGCTGCGGGCCGTTGAGCAGCAGCTTCTCGGCCCGGGCCTTGCGGCGGGCCTCCTCCGGATCGTGCTCGGCCTCGCCGTCGCGCACGTTCACCACGGTGGAGAATTGCGACAGGCGCTTCTCGAGCTGGCCCAGGGCGTCCACCACCTTGGAGATGCGCTGGCCGGTAATGTCCTGGAAGGTGCAGGCCTCGAAGATGTCGCCGATATGGGCCTCGACCTGGCTGCGGTACTCTTCGAGCGTCTTGGCCTTGATCTCCAGCATCGCCTCGGCGGATTCCATGATCCGGTTGGTGGCGCTGGCCGTGGCGGCGACGACGCTGCCGAGCTCGTCATGGGCCATCGGGATGCGGTCGCGGGTGAGCTCCTGCGCTCTCAGCGCCGCGATGCCCCGCTTGAGCTTGGTGATGTAGTCGGCGATCTCGAGCAGCTCGTTCACTGGGATCGTCGGGCCAGCCGGGCCAGCGGGTTCGGCCTTCGATGCGCAAGCCATGGGCGCCTGGCCTCCCAGCAGCCGGTTGAGGACGGATCGCGGCCCCGCCGTCATCTGCCTGAGCACGTGATCGCTCCCCGCGAATTGATTGTCCTCGGACCGAGTGTCCGGAGTTCGGGCATCCTGAGATCGGACATCCCGTGCTTCGGTTCCCGGTCCGGCGATCCGGCGCGGGGGGTGCGGCTCGGCCTGTCGGCCTCGGCCCGCACGGATCCCGCGCCCGAGAAACGCCGCCTCGTCACCGAGCCGGCGGGATCACGCGCCGCAGACTGCCTCGATCTTGGTCTTCAGCGTCTGGGCGTTGAAGGGCTTGACGATGTAGTTGTTCACGCCGGCCTTCTTGGCGGCGATGACGTTCTCGGTCTTCGACTCGGCGGTGACCATGATGAACGGCGTGGTGCGCAGGGCGTCGTCGGCCCGGACGTGGCGCAGCAGCTCGTAACCGGTCATCGGCTCCATGTTCCAGTCGGAGATCACGAGCCCGTACTTCTTCGTCTTCAGCTTCGCCAGCGCGCCGGTGCCGTCCGACGCGTCGTCGACATCCTCGAAGCCGAGCTGCTTCAGCAGGTTGCGGATGATGCGGACCATCGTCTGGTAGTCATCCACCACGAGGATCGGCATGCCGAGGTCGAGTGCCATGGCTTACGGCTCCGTTCGCGGGCGCGACGCATCCCCGTGCGCGACGAAATCCCGCTTGGATCAACAGGGGAAGCACCGGGCGGTGCTTCTGTCCTCAGCTTGTAGCTCCGGCCCCCTTGAGAAGGGGTTAACCCGCCGGCAGCCCTCCCGCCTCGCGCGCAAGGCCGCGCGCGCAGGCGGCTTGACCCACGGGGCGGATTTCGACAGGGTCCGGCCGCCTTCGAGCCCCCGCCCCGTCAGCCAAGGACCCGCATGCCGCGCGACGAGACTGCCCCGCGCCCCGTCGCATCGCCCTTCCCCGTCCACCGCGACGGCGAGCCGGTGCCGGAGAGCTTAAGCGGTGCGGTCGCGGCGCTCGGGAATTTCGACGGCATCCACCAGGGTCACCGGGCCCTGATCGCGGCGGTGCGGGAGATGGCCGGCGCCCTCGGCCGGCCGAGCGCCGTCCTCACCTTCGAGCCGCATCCCCGGGCCTTTTTCTCTCCCGACACGACGATGTTCCGCCTCACCGGCGAGGGCGAGAAGCTCGCGGTGCTGCGCCGCCTCGGCGTCGACGGCGCCTTCGTGCGCCGGTTCGATGCAGGCCTGGCCGGCACCGGCGCCGCCGCCTTCGTGGCCGACACCCTCAAGGGCGAGCTCGGCCTGTCGGGCGTGGTGATCGGGCACGACTTCCATTTCGGCCGCGGCCGCGAGGGCACGCCCGCGATGCTGGAGGCGCTCTGCGCCGAGAACGGGCTGGCCTGCCGGATCGTGCCGCCCGTGGCGGCGGGCGGCGGCGAGGCGCCGGTCTCGTCGAGCGCGATCCGGGCGGCGCTCGAAGCCGGCGACGTGGCCAAGGCCAACCACCTCCTCGGCTATCGCTGGTTCGTCGAGGGCGAGGTGCGCCACGGCGACAAGCGCGGCCGCACCCTCGGCTTCCCGACCGCCAACGTGGCGCTCGGCGCCTGCGCGCTCGCCCACGGCATCTACGCGGTGCGCGCCCGCCTCGCCGATGGCGGGGTGCGCGACGGCGTCGCGAGCTACGGCCGCCGCCCGACCTTCGACGACGGCGCGCCGCTCCTCGAG
The DNA here is from genome assembly GCF_001043955.1 of Methylobacterium tarhaniae. Classification (GTDB taxonomy): domain Bacteria; phylum Pseudomonadota; class Alphaproteobacteria; order Rhizobiales; family Beijerinckiaceae; genus Methylobacterium; species Methylobacterium tarhaniae. The sequence continues at coordinate 5,351 of NZ_LABZ01000130.1, forward strand.
ACCTACCTGTTCGACTTCGCCGGCGACCTCTACGGCCAGCGCATCGCGGTCGAGTTCGTCGGCTTCATCCGCGGCGAGGCGCGCTTCGACAGCGCCGAGGCCCTGGTCGTGCAGATGCACGCGGACGCGGCCGAGGCGAAGCAGAGGCTGGCCGAGGACCGTACCCCCTCGATGCTGGGCTGATCCGGCCGGCGTGAGGAGCGGGTCACTCCGGGATGAACTCGCGGATCGGTGCCTCGGTGTCGGCGTCCCGCCCGCGCGGGCGCTTCGCCCGCCGCTGGGTGCGACCATCCTCGTCGGGGATCAGCAGCGGGTCCGTGGGCGTGACGGAGCCGGTGGCGTCGACATCCTCCGGCACCGGCCGCGGTGGCGACCGCACGTCCCGCGCGACGACCGGGGCGGTCAGGAACGCGGTGAGCGCGAGGGCGGAGAGCAGGATCCGCATGGCGGCCTCCCGGTTTCGATGATCCCATTCGTCAACCGCGCGACGCCGCACCCCGTTCCGATCCCGCGGTCAGGACGAGCATGGAAAACCTGACCAGCGTGAGCCTGGCGATCACCCTGTTCGCCTCGACCAATCTCGACGACCTCTTCGTGCTGGTCGGCTTCTTCTCCGATCCGCGCTACCGCCTGCGTCAGGTCGCCATCGGCCAGTATCTCGGCCTGTCCGCCCTGGTCCTGGCCTCGCTCGCCGGCTCGCTCCTGTCCCTGGTCGTCGCTCCCGTCTGGTTCGGCCTGCTCGGGCTCCTCCCCATCGTCCTCGGGACGCGCCGCCTCCTCGCCCTGCGGTCCGACGACGGGGACGAGGCGGCGAGCGAACCCGCCTCACTCGGCAAGGTGCTGGCGGTGGCGGGCGTCACCATCGCCAATGGCGGCGACAATATCGGCATCTACACGCCGGTCTTCGCCACCAGCGCCGCGCCCCGGCTGGTCCTGGTCCTCGCCGTCTTCGCCGTCATGGTGGCGCTCTGGCTCGGCTTCGCCCACTGGCTCGTGCACCATCCCGCCTTGGGCGCCCCGATCCGCCGGATCGGCCGGGTCGCGACGCCGTTCGTGCTGATCGGGATCGGCGCGATGGTGCTGGTCGAGGCGGGGACGCTGTCGTGGGTCACCGGGTAGGCGTCACGGGGATGGAGTGCGTGGCATCCGGCTCGGTGGTATCCGCGAAGCCGAGGAACCGGTAGAACGTCGCGGCTTCCGGCGAGGCCGCACGCAGGCGCACGACCCGGAAATGCCCTTCCGCCCCCCCGCGCAGAGCCTCGACCTCGGGACCGAGCGTCGTGAGACGAACGAGCGTGGTGGCCGGCATCATGGTCACGGTGATCAGGCCCTTTGAAGCGCCGACGACGAGGCCAAGCCTTCCGCAACGGGACCATGCATCGCCCCATGGGCGGATCGTCTGCGGCCGCTCGACCGCATCACCCCGCTTCCCCCGCCCGCCTGCCGCTGCTAGAAGCGCCGGATGACCGAATCGCACCCGCGCTGCGTCGCCATCCGGCGAATTACGAGCCCGGCTTCCGCCTGAGGGCCGCTCGCGGCCGCGCGGAAGGCCGGGTTGCTGCCGTTTCCGCCGCGATTCCCTCAAGGCCCGGGTCGGCTCGTGCCGGCTTGGTGCCCGTCAGACGAGCCTTTGAACTCCCCATGACCGAGCCTAAACCCGCCGCCGGGCGCGACTATTCCGAGACCCTGTTCCTTCCGGTCACCGAGTTCCCGATGCGGGCCGGCCTGCCGCAGCGCGAGCCGGAGATCCTGGAGCGCTGGGCACGCACGAACCTCTATGCCCGCATTCGCGAGGCGGCGGCCGGGCGGCCGAAATTCGTGCTGCATGACGGCCCGCCCTACGCCAACGGCCACATCCATATCGGCACGGCGCTCAACAAGATCCTGAAGGACATCGTCGTCCGCACGCAAGGGTCGCTCGGGCACGACGCCAACTACGTCCCGGGCTGGGATTGCCACGGCCTGCCGATCGAGTGGAAGATCGAGGAGCAGTACCGCGCCGCCGGCCGCAACAAGGACGAGGTGCCGGTGGTCGAGTTCCGGCGCGAGTGCCGGGCCTTCGCCGAGCACTGGCTGTCGGTGCAGCGGGAAGAATTCAAGCGCCTCGGCGTCACCGGCGACTGGGACCATCCCTACCTGACCATGGCCTACCCGGCCGAGGCCGCGATCGCCCGCGAGCTGATGACCTTCGCCACCACCGGCCAGCTCTATCGCGGCTCGAAGCCGGTGATGTGGTCGGTGGTCGAGAAGACGGCGCTCGCCGAGGCCGAGGTCGAGTACGAGGACCACGTCAGCGACACCATCTGGGCCGCCTTCCCAGTCGTCGAGGCGAAGACCGCCCCGGATCTGATGGGCGCGCGCGTCGTCATCTGGACCACCACTCCCTGGACGATCCCGGCCAACCGGGCCGTCGCCTACTCCAAAAAAGTGTCTTACGGACTGTATCGTGTCGTTGCTGCTCCTCAAGAGAACTGGTCTCAACCTGGTGTTCGTTACGTTGTTGCTGACAAACTGGCGGGCGACGTCTTCAAGGCAGCGCGCGTCGAATCCTACGAGCGACTGAGCGACGTCACCCCCGAGGCGCTCGCCGGCCTGACGCTGGTGCATCCGCTCGCCTCCTGGAACGACGGCTACGGCCACGCCGTGCCGATGCTGGAGGGCGAGCACGTCACCGACGAGGCCGGCACCGGCTTCGTCCACACCGCCCCGAGCCACGGCCGCGAGGATTTCGAGGTCTGGATGGCCAATGGCCGCCAGCTCCGTGAGCGCGGCATCGAGACGGCGATCCCCTACACGGTCGATGCCGACGGCGTGCTGACCGAGGCCGCGCCCGGCCTCACCGGCACCCGCGTCCTCGACGAGAAGGGCCAGAAGGGCAACGCCAACAAGGCGGTGATCGCCGCGCTGACCGCCGCCGGGACCTTGGTCGGCCGCGGCACGCTCAAGCACAGCTATCCCCATTCCTGGCGCTCGAAGAAGCCGGTCATCTTCCGCAACACGCCGCAGTGGTTCATCGCCCTCGACAAGCCAGTCGAGACCCTGAACGGCGCCACCCTGCGCGACGTGGCGTTGCGCGAGATCGCCGTCACCCAGTGGGTGCCGCCGCAGGGGCAGAACCGCATCACCGGCATGATCGCCAACCGCCCGGACTGGGTGGTGTCGCGCCAGCGCGCCTGGGGCGTGCCGATCACGGTCTTCGTCCACCGCGAGACCGGCGAGATCCTGCGCGACGAGACGGTCAATGCCCGCATCCACGCCGCCTTCGTGGCGGAGGGGGCCGATGCCTGGTTCACCGATGCCGACGGCGCGCGGTTCCTGGCGCCCGAGCACGACCCGGCGGCCTACGAGAAGGTGACCGACGTCCTCGACGTCTGGTTCGATTCCGGCTCGACCCACGCCTTCACCCTGGACGATCCGGAAGCCTTCCCGGGTCTCGCGGGCATCCGCCGCCGCCGCGACGGCGGTGACGATACGGTGATGTATCTCGAGGGCTCGGACCAGCACCGCGGCTGGTTCCACTCCTCGCTGCTCGAATCCTGCGGCACCCGCGACCGTGCGCCCTACGACGTGGTGCTGACCCACGGCTTCGTCCTCGACCCCAAGGGGGAGAAGATGTCGAAGTCGAAGGGCAACGTCGTCGCGCCCCAGGACGTGATCAAGGGTTCGGGCGCCGACATCCTGCGGCTGTGGGTGGCGGCCTCGGACTATACCGACGACCTGCGCATCGGCCCGGAGATCATCAAGACCTTCTCGGAGACCTACCGCAAGCTGCGCAACTCGCTGCGCTGGATGCTGGGCACGCTGGCCCATCATCGGCCCGAGGATCGCGTCGCCCCCGAGGCGATGCCGGAGCTGGAGCGTTTCATCCTGCACCGCCTCGCCGAGCTCGATGCCGAGATCCGCGACGCCTTCCGCACCTTCGATACGAAGCGCGTGGTCGCTTTGCTGAACGGCTTCATGACCGGCGACCTGTCGTCGTTCTACTTCGACGTGCGCAAGGACGCGCTCTACTGCGATCCGATCTCGTCGCAGACCCGGCGGGCCTCGCTCACGGTGGTCGACGAGGTGTTCAAGCGGGTCACGGTCTGGCTCGCCCCGGTCCTCGCCTTCACGGCGGAAGAGGCCTGGCTCGCGCGCTATCCCTCCGAGACTGCTTCAGTCCATACCGAGACCCTGCCGGAGACGCCGGCCTCCTGGCGCGACGAGGCGCTGGCGAAACGCTGGGCCAAGATCCGCCGGGTGCGCCGGGTGGTGACGGGCGCTCTCGAGATCGAGCGTGCCGCCAAGCGCATCGGCGCGAGCCTGGAGGCGGCGCCGATGGTCTTCGTGGCCGATCCGGACCTGCTGGCGAGCCTGGAGGGCATCGACTTCGCGGAGGTCTGCATCACCTCCGGTATCGTGGTCGAGGCCGGCGAGGGACCGGGCGACGCCTTCCGGCTCGACGAGGTCAAGGGCGTGGCGGTGGTGCCGGCGCTGGCAGACGGGCGCAAATGCGCCCGCTCGTGGAAGGTGCTGGGAAGCGTCGGCAGCGATCCGGACTATCCGGACGTGACGCCCCGCGACGCCCAGGCCTTGCGCGAGTGGGACGCGCTCCACGCCAAGGCCGCCGAATAAAGGGCGAGGAAAGGGCGAGGAGTAAGTGATGCGTCCCCTCCCCTTCGGGTTGCTGGTCGCGCTCGTCACCCTGGTCCTCGACCAGGCGACGAAGCTCGGCCTGCTGTTCGTGGCCGACCTGCCGCTGCGCGAGCCGGTGGTGCTCGCGCCCTTCGCGCAGCTGATCGTGGTGTGGAACCGCGGCGTCTCCTACGGGCTGTTCCAGCAGGATTCTGCGCTCGGACGCTGGGTTCTGGTGGCGGTGTCCCTGGCGGCCTCCGTCGCGCTCTCGGTGTGGATGGCGCGGGCCGGCAGCCGCTGGCTCGCCGGCTCTCTCGGGCTCATCGTCGGCGGGGCGATCGGCAACGCCATCGACCGCGCCGCCTACGGAGCGGTGTTCGACTTCGTCCACCTGCATGCCGGCGCCTGGTCCTGGTACGTGTTCAACGTGGCGGATGCCGGCATCGTCTTCGGCGTGGTCGGGCTGCTCTATGACGGGCTGGTGCTGGAGCGCCGCCGCACCCCGGCAACGGGCGAGCGGACCTGAAATCCCCTGTGTGTCGCGGGCGCAACGCCCGCCCCCGGCGTTGCGCCGGCCCAAGGCCACGCCATACCTTCGCCCGAAACCGCCACCACCCAAGCTGGTAACCACGGGGCGGAACAGGCAAGGGGCCAGCATGCTCGACAAGCGCACGATACTCGCCGCGGTGACGGTCGCGGGCCTCACGGTCTCTTGCGGCGCGCAGGCCCAGGAGGGGGTGGCGATGAAGAACGCCCTCTCGTCGATCGGCCTGATCGAGCCCGAGCGGCCGACCATCACCTATCGCGAGCGCGCGCCCCTGGTGCTACCGCCGAAGATGGACAAGGCCGCCCTGCCCCCGCCGGTGGACCGCCGCGCGGTGCGCGAGGCCAACCCGCAATGGCCGACCGATCCCGAGACCGCGGCCCGCGACCGCCGCGCCGCCGAGGACCGCAAGCCGATCACCCGCGGCTATGGCGGCCGGATGAGCGACAACAACGCGACCCTGCCGATCCAGGAGATGCGGGCCGGCCGGCGCGAGGGCGCCAGCATGACGACGGAGCCGACCTACAAGCCCGGCGACAACGTCAAGGAGTCGTTCTGGCTCAACCCGATGCAGCTCCTCGCCGGCAAGAAGGACGACGACGCGAACCTTCCCGACGTCGAGCCGTCCCGCGATTCGCTGACCGAGCCGCCGACCGGCTACCGCAAGCCGCCGAACGGCAAGCTCGCCCGCACCGAGCGCGGCCCGAACGGGATGATCAGCGACCGCGAGCAGGCCGATCCCGGCGCCTATCTGCGCTCGCGCCAGTAACGTTTCCGAGATCGTCGTGAGTTCCCCACCCCGGGCCGCCCCAGCGGCCCGGGGTTTTGCATGGTCGAGACCCGCTCGGCACGCAGGGCTGCGGCCCGGATTTCCCCAAGGACCGCCCTGGCAGCAGGAAGGCCAAGCTTCGGATGAATATCCATTCACGCTTCAACTGGGCCATAACGGGTCCGATCTGCGTGGAGTGCATTTCTCCGCAGTTCTCGGGTCCCTCCTGCCACAAAATGCTCTAGAACAGGGTCTCTAACGGCCAGCGACCCCGGTGGCCGGCCCGCCGGCCGGCTCGGACACCCGCTGGCCCGTGACTCGCATGAGCCGCAAGCCTCTTTTAAGTGAGCCGGTTCACGATCCAACACGGGTGGCCCGTCCGGCCGCCCGGCTAAGGTAGATCAGGATGTCCCCATACAGGATGCGCCCCGCCCCCGGCCTCGTCTGCCCCGTCAGCGCCACCCTGCGCACCGACGCGGCGCCCTTCGGCCGAGCGGAGGCAGGTGGTCCGGACGTGGCGTCCTTCGTGCTCGACAACGGCCTCGACGTAGTGGTGGTGCCCGACCACCGCGCTCCCGTCGTCACCCACATGGTCTGGTACCGCAACGGCTCGGCGGATGATCCGCTCGGCCAGTCCGGCATCGCCCACTTCCTCGAGCACCTGATGTTCAAGGGCACCGAGGCTCATCCGGTCGGCGCCTTCTCGAAGGCTGTGTCGAGCTTGGGGGGCCAGGAGAACGCCTTCACGTCGTTCGACTACACCGCCTATTTCCAGCGCGTCGCCCGCGACAACCTCAAGACCATGATGAGCTTCGAGGCGGACCGGATGACCGGCCTGATCCTCGACGACGCCGTGGTGGCGCCGGAGCGCGACGTGGTGCTGGAGGAGCGCCGGATGCGGGTCGAGACCGACCCGGCGGCCCAGCTCTCCGAGGCGATGGCGGCCTCGCTCTTCGTGCACCACCCCTACGGCATCCCGATCATCGGCTGGATGCACGAGATCGAGGAGCTGAACCGCACCCACGCCCTCGACTATTACCGCCGCTTCTACACCCCGGAGAACGCCATCCTGGTGGTGGCCGGCGACGTGACCGCCGACGAGGTCCGGCGGCTCGCCGACGATACGTACGGCCTGGTTTCGCCCCGGGGCGCCCGGCCGCAGCGGGTGCGGCCGCGGGAGCCGGAGCCGCGGGCGGCGCGCCGCCTCAGCGTCGCCGACCCGAAGGTCGAGCAACCGACCCTGCAGCGGCTCTACCTCACCCCCTCCTGCATGACCGCCCGCGACGGCGAGAGCCACGCCCTGGAGCTGCTGGCCGAGGTTCTGGGCGGCGGGCCGACCTCCTACCTCTACCGTAGCCTGGTGCTGGAGCAGGGCGTCGCGGTGAATGCCGGCGCCTGGTACATGGGCTCGGCGATCGACGACACCCGCTTCTCGGTCTACGCCGTGCCGGCGGAGGGCGTGAGCCTGGAAAAGCTGGAGGAAGCCCTCGACCGGGCGCTCGCCCGCGCCCCGTCCGAGGCTCTGTCCGCCAGCGCGATCGAGCGGGCGAAGACCCGGCTCGTCGCCGAGACCGTCTATTCCTCCGACAGCCAGTCGTCGCTCGCCCGCATCTTCGGCTCGGCGCTCGCCATCGGCGAGAGCATCGAGGAGGTGCGGCGCTGGCCCTCCGAGATCGAGGCGGTGCAGGCCTCCCGCCTCGCGGCGGTGGCCGAGCGCTACCTGGCGCCGGCCCGCTCGGTCACCGGCTACCTGACCAAGGGCCGGGATGCTTCGGCTTCGGCGACGGCGGCCTGAACCCGAGACCTCAAGACCGCCCGGGGCGACCACGCCGCCGGGCGGACCTTCTTCTTCTAAGACACAACAAGAGGTCCTCATGACCCCGGCCGACGCCGTCTCCCGCAGCACCGCCGTCACGGCGTCCTCCTCCTCGTCCCCGACCCAGGCGCGCCCCGTCCTCTCGGCCCACGGCATCGAGGCTTGGCACGTCGAGTCGCCGATCGTCCCGCTGATCGCGCTCGCCTTCACCTTCGAGGGCGGCGCCGCGCAGGATCCCGAGGGCAAGGCCGGCACCGCCCAGATGCTGGCGCGCCTCCTCGACGAAGGCGCCGGCCCGCACGATTCCGACGCCTTCCAGGAGCGCCTGGCCGCCCGCGCGATCGAGCTGAGCTTCCATGCCGGGCCGGACGCCATCGGCGGCTCCCTCAAGATGCTGGTCAAGCACGCCGACGAGGCGATCGAGCTTCTGGCCCTGGCCCTCACCCAGCCCCGTTTCGACCAGGCGGCGATCGAGCGCGTGCGGGCGCAGATGCTGGCCGGGCTGCGCTATCAGCAGAACGACCCCGGCGTGATGGCCTCGCGCCGCTTCTTCTCCGAGGCCTATCCGGGCCATCCCTACGGCCGGCCCTCCTCCGGCACGATCGAGAGCGTGTCGTCGATCACCCGCGACGACCTCGTGGCGATGCATCGCCGGCTCCTCGCCCGCGGCCGGGTGAAGGTCGCGGCGGTCGGCGCCATCGGCGAGGAAGCGCTGCTGCGCGCCCTCGACGCCGCCTTCGGCGCTCTGCCGGAGGGTGGCGAACTGACCGTGGTGCCGGCGACCCGGATCGCGGGCCTCGGCCGCCGCCTCGTCGTCGATCTCGACGTGCCGCAATCGGTCCTGCGCTTCGGCACCGATGGCGTGCCGTGGCGCGATCCGGACTTCATCCCGGCCTACGTGCTCAACCACATCCTGGGCGGCGGCGCCTTCACCTCGCGGCTGTTCCAGGAGGTGCGCGAGAAGCGCGGGCTTGCCTATTCGGTCGGCACCTCGCTGGTGAGCCACCGCGCCGCCTCGATGACCTGGGGTTACACCGCCACCAAGAACGAGCGCGTCGCCGAGTGCCTGACGGTGATCGCCGACGAGATCGCCCGCCTGACCAGCGACGGACCCTCCGACGACGAGTTGCAGAAGGCCAAGGACTATCTCACCGGCTCCTACGCGCTCGGCTTCGACACCTCGACCAAGATCGCCCACCAGCTGGTCCAGATCGCCTTCGAGGGATTGGGCATCGACTACATCGCCCGCCGCAACGGCCTGATCGGGGCGGTGACGCAAGCCGACATCCGCCGCGCCGCGGCCCGGACCCTCGGGGATGGCAAGCTGCTGGTGGTGGCGGCCGGACGGCCGACGGCGATGTGAGGTGAACGGGGGCGGCGGATCGATCCCCGCTCCCTCCCATCCCGAGATCTCATCCTGAGATTGTTGATGGGAAGAGCGGGCGAACTCGCCCCTAAGCCATCACGTCCCCCTCCGGCGGCCGTAAGCCATCCAGGTCCGGCAGCAGAACCACGCTCTCCTGCTCGTTCGGATCGGTGCGGGCGATCACGGCGGTGCAGGTTTCGGTGCGGCTGGCATTGTAGGGCAGGTGCGGCACCCCGGCCGGGATGTAGACGAAATCGCCGGCGCGGCTCCAGAGGTGGTGCTCCAGCCGAGGGCCGTACCAGGTGCCGGCGACCCCCGACAGCACGTGCAAGGCCGTCTCGTGCGCCTCGTGCAGGTGGGCCTTCGCCCGCGCCCCCGGCGGCAGGGTGACGAGCTGCATGTGCAGCCCCTTCGATCCCACCGACTCGGCCGAGACCGCCGGGGCGTAGGTCAGCGCCTGCTTGCCGACGATGGCGGAGCCGGGGCGCACGACCCGGCAGGTGCCTTCCGGCGAGGTGGCTTCGGGTGACAGGGCGTCAGATGACAGGGCGTCAGATGACATGGCGCGACCTCCGCGTGGATAGAGCGGAGCCTACGCACATCCGGCGTAAGGGGCACACGAAATCATCGACACCCCGCCGAACTCACCTGCATCGATGAAGGACGCGGGATCCCCTCCCCCGTTTGGGAGAGGGGAACTACGCTCTACTCTGTGCCGTCAAGCAGACGCCTCTCTAGAACTCCGCCACTTTCCCCCAGGCCGAGGACCCGAACCGGTCCGGATGGTAGGGCTTGGGATCGACGATCGGGTCGGCGCCGGAGACGATGTCGGCGATGAGGTGGCCGGCGCCCGGGCCAATGCCGAAGCCGTGGCCGGAGAACCCCGCCGCCAGGACGAGGCCGGGCACGCCCGTCACCTCGCCGATGCCCGGCACGCCGTCCGGCGTCGAGTCGACGTAGCCGGCCCAGGAGGCGGTCATCGCGGTGCCGCGCAGGGCCGGGAACATGTCGAGCGCCCGCCGACGGGTCTCGGCGACGAGCTTCGCGTCGGGGCGCGGATCGAGGATGCGCATGCGCTCCATCGGCGTCGGCTGGTCGAGGCGCCACTTCTTCACGCCCTCATGCCCGCTGCGCCAGCCCTGGGTGCCGCCGGGCGCCAGGAAGCGCCAGCGCCGGGCGAACATCGGCACGAATTCGCGGGCGAACAGAATCTGCTGCGGGGTGGGATCGACGCGGGCGCGGCCACTAATCGCCAGGTTGTAGCCACCGCTCTCGCCGCGGCGCGTCAGCGAGACGCCCGCGGTGTAGACCGCGTCCGGCAGGCCGGCGACGTTGGGACCCACCGCCATGATCGACTGGCGCACCGCCGATTGCGGGAAGCGGATGCCGAGCTGGCGAACGAAGGACGACGCCCAGGCACCGCCGGCCATCACCACCTTGCGGGTGCGGATGGTGCCCTTCTCGGTGACGACGCCGCAGACCCGGCCGCCCTCGAGTTCGAGGCCGCGGGCGGCGCAGAACTGGTGCACGGTGCCGCCGGCCTTCATCACGCCGAGCGCGGCGACCGGCACCGCCCGGGAGGTGTCGGCGATGCCGTCGGTCGGCGAGAACACCCCGCCCTTCCAGTCGCGCCCGGTGGCCTTGCCGTGCTCGCGCGCTTCCGCCGCGCTGAGCACGTGCGTGATCACGCCCTCGCCGGCGGCGAAGTCGCGCCACTTCGCCCAGCGCTCGATCTCGGCCTCGTCGTTGCTGAGGTAGAGCAGGCCGCAGCGGCGGAAGCCCGGATCCTCGCCGATCTCGGCCTTCAGGCGGTCCCAGAGGTCGAGGCTCTTCGTCGCCATCGGCAGTTCGCGGGCGTCGCGGTTCTGCTGCCGGCACCAGCCCCAGTTGCGGCTCGACTGCTCGGCCCCGATGCGGCCCTTCTCGACCAGCGCCGCGCTGACGCCGCGGCGCGCCAGGTAATAGGCCGTGAAGGTGCCGACCACGCCGCCGCCGATCACCACGACCTCGGCGGAGGCCGGCAGGTCCGGGGTGGTCTCGATGTGGAGGAGAGGTGCAGGCATCGTGGGCTCCCGTTGACGGGGGGAGCCTAGCAGGGGGCGCCGGGTGAAGAATCCGGAGAGCCCGCACCCGGCGGCATATTCTGCCAAGCGCCGGTCCTCCCGCCGGCATCATCGGGCTTCACCGGAGGGCTTGCCTGCCGGGGCACCGGCGCGGTCTAAGCGTGGGCGCAAGGGCGGTCCCGCGCCCGTCACCGGCCTCTCATGCAGCATTCCCCCGTCCCCGACGCCCTCCGCCGCCAGCGCTCGATCGGCCATGTCGCGCTCGCGGTGGCCCGGATGCCGGGCGGCGCCACGCGCATCTCCGACCTCGCCGAATCCGGCCCCTTGCGCCTGCGCCTGCCGCGGCCGGAGCCCGGCCCGATGGAGGCGGTGCTGCTCAACAGCGCCGGCGGCATCGCCTGCGGCGACCGCTTCACCGTCGAGGCGCGGCTGGCGCCGGGCTCGGACCTCGTGCTCACCACGACCGCGGCGGAGAAGATCTACCGCTCGGACGGGCCGGTGACGCGGCTCGACGTGGCGCTGACCCTCGAAGCGCAGGCCGCCCTCGCCTGGCTGCCGCAGGAGACGATCCTGTTCGACGGCGCGCGGCTCGCCCGCAGCTTTTCCGCCGAGATCGCCGCGGATGCACGGCTCACCCTGTTCGAGGCCCTGGTCTTCGGCCGCGCCGCCACGGGCGAGGTGATGCGGAACGGCGCGCTCACCGATTCCTGGCGCCTGCGCCGGGGCGGGCGGCTGACCTACGCCGACACGTTCCGGCTGGAGGCCGACATCTCGGAGATGCTGGCGAGGCGCGCGATCGCCGGCGGCGCCCGGGCGATGGCGACCCTGCTCCACCTCGCCCCCGATGCGGAGAGCCGCCTCGACCAGGCCCGCGAGCTGATCGCGGCGTCGGGCTGCGAGGCCCTGTCGATCGAGGCCGGGGCGAGCGCCTGGAACGGGATGCTGGTGCTGCGCCTGCTCGGCCGGGAGATCGGCCCCCTGCGCCTCGCGGCCGCGCGGATCCTGGAGGGGTTCCGCGGGAGGCCGCTGCCACGGGTGTGGCAGACCTGAGCGACCGGCTCGGATCTTGCTCGCGTCCGTCGCGAACTTGCCTCGCGCCCAAGCTTCGGCGAAGGATGGGGCGACCCCGACCGTGAGGACCCGCCCGTGCTGCTGACCCCCCGCGAGAAGGACAAGCTCCTCGTCGCCATGGCGGCGATGGTGGCCCGCAACCGTCTGTCCCGGGGCGTGAAGCTCAACCATCCCGAGGCGATAGCGCTGATCACCGACTTCGTGGTCGAGGGCGCCCGCGACGGCCGCACCGTGGCCGAGCTGATGCGGCTCGGCGCGCAAGTTCTCACCGCCGACCAAGTGATGGAGGGGGTGCCGGAGATGATCCACGACATCCAGGTCGAGGCGACCTTCCCGGACGGCACCAAGCTCGTCACCGTCCACCACCCGATCCGCGGCACCCCCGCCACCGACGTGCCGGGCGAGGTGACCACGCCGGACGGCGAGATCGTGTTCAACGAGGGGCTTCCCCGCACGGTGATCGAGGTCGCCAATACCGGCGACCGGCCGATCCAGGTCGGCTCGCATTACCATTTCTTCGAGGTCAACCCGGCGCTCCGCTTCGACCGCGACAAGGCCCGCGGCCAGCGCCTCGACATCGCACCCGGCACCGCCGTCCGCTTCGAGCCGGGCTCGACGCGGGAGGTGGTGCTGATCCCGATGGGCGGCGGGCGCGCGGTCTACGGGTTCCGGGGTGACGTGATGGGGAGCTTATAATTTATCGTCGCCGGCCGATTTTGAATTGCGCTGGATCAAAAAATTGACAAAGGAATTTAGCATGTTGTCGCTACAAAATTTGAGCAGCTTTGGAGATGTTGCCGCAGAAGACGACGCTGTATTAGATTACTTTCTTGCAACGAATGTTGTGAGTGAAATTCAATCAAGTCGCGCATTTCTCGTACTTGGAAGAAAAGGAACAGGCAAAACCGCTATAGTTCGTTTTTTAACTGAAGGAAATAAAAAGCCGAATAATTTTGCAAAATCCCTTAATCTTAGGGGATACCCTTGGGCTCTTCATGCAAAAATAAAAGACAGAGGCGCTTCTGAGATAGAAGCATACGTTTCTTCGTGGCGTTATATTATTTTTATTGAGATTGCATCGCTAATATTAAGCCATCCACGCATTACTCATAGCATGCACGCCAAAGGAATAAAAGAATTTTTGCAAGAAAACTACGGAGGATCCTCGCCTGATCTTGGTGACATTCTCAGACCCAGAAAACTAAAACTAGGAAAGCTTTCCGTTCAACCTTCTATTATGGGCAACCAGTTAGGCTCGCTAGATCTAGAACGGACGGAAAAAGATTATCAACTTGGCCTTGAGTTAAATGCCTTAGCGCGAGCCTTATTTGCAAGCATTGTGCATGTCATTCAAGAGGCCGGACTAGGATTGATAAGTATCCACTTTGACGAGCTTGATCAAGGCCTGTCCACACTTGATGAGTCACGCAAGCAAATGCTGATCGGGCTCGTCCTCGCTGCACGGGAAGTTAAACGCGAGTGCGACAAAGAAGGCGTTGCCATAAATCCTATAGTTTACTTAAGGACGGACTTGTGGGACGAATTGCAATTCTCTGATAAAAACAAAATTAGCCAAACTTTGACTCTTAATCTAAGCTGGAAGATCGAGAGCCTTCTCGATTTAGTCGAGACACGACTTCGAGCAAAACTCTCCGAAGACGCGAAATGGGATGATATAGCGGAAAATGATCTTATGAGAGGATCTCAAACCAAATGGAATCATATTTTAGCTAGAACATTTCTTAGACCAAGAGATGTGATTCGCTTTTTGAACGCTTCTCTCACAGAAGCGAAGCGGCGATCTGTTGATCCTTTGTATTTCACAAATAAAGATATTGTTAATTCCAGAGACGACTATTCAACTTATCTTGAAAACGAACTCGATGACGAAATTCGACATCACTGGCCCCAATGGGATGAAGCATTGCAAGCATGCTCAGCCATTAGCACTATCACTTTTGACCGCAGTGATTTTGTTAGGGAATATGACAGACGCAAGTCAAACTCCAACTTCATTACATCAGAAGAAGCCCTGAGAATATTATATAGATTTTCGGTTATTGGATATGAGAAACGCAGTGGATATGGTGGATCATCGTGGTCTTTTCAATACATTGAGCCGGAAGTTGGCTGGGACAACGCGGCATCACGCTTCAAGGTGCATCTCGGACTGAAGGAATACGCAAAATTACGCGAAACACGGCAGTAATACAGCCAGACGGATGATTTAAAATGTCCAACACCCCCAAGCCCGCCAGCTTCCCCCGCTCCGCCTACGCGGCGATGTTCGGGCCGACCAAGGGCGACCGCATCCGCCTCGCCGACACCTCGCTCGTCATCGAGGTCGAGCAGGACCACACCCGCTACGGCGAGGAGGTGAAGTTCGGCGGCGGCAAGGTGATCCGCGACGGGATGGGGCAGAGCCAGGCCAGCAACGCCGGCGGCGCCGTCGACACCGTCATCACCAACGCGGTGGTGCTGGACCATTGGGGCATCGTGAAATGCGATGTCGGTCTCAGAGGGGGCCGCATCGCGGCCCTCGGCAAGGCCGGCAACCCGGACATCCAGGACGGCGTCACCATCGTGGTCGGTCCGGGCACGGAGGTGATCGCGGGCGAAGGCAAGATCCTCACCGCCGGCGGCTTCGACAGCCACATCCACTTCATCTGCCCGCAGCAGATCGACGAGGCGCTGAATTCCGGAATCACCACCATGCTGGGCGGCGGGACGGGCCCGGCCCACGGCACCTTCGCCACCACCTGCACGCCCGGCCCCTGGCACATCGCCCGGATGATCGAGGCGGCGGATGCCTTCCCGATGAACCTGGCGTTTGCCGGCAAGGGCAACGCCTCGAAGCCCGACAGCCTGGAGGAGATGATCCGGGCCGGCGCCTGCGCGCTGAAGCTGCACGAGGATTGGGGCACGACGCCAGCGGCGATCGATTGCTGCCTGTCGGTGGCCGATGCCCACGACATCCAGGTGATGATCCACACCGACACGCTCAACGAATCGGGCTTCGTCGAGGACACGATCGCGGCCTTCAAGGGCCGCACCATCCACGCCTTCCACACGGAAGGAGCGGGCGGCGGCCACGCGCCGGACATCATCAAGGTGGCGGGGCTGCCCAACGTGCTGCCCTCCTCCACCAACCCGACGCGGCCCTTCACCCGCAACACCATCGACGAGCATCTCGACATGCTGATGGTGTGCCACCACCTCGACCCGTCGATCCCGGAAGACCTCGCCTTCGCCGAGAGCCGGATCCGCAAGGAGACGATCGCCGCCGAGGACATCCTGCACGACATCGGCGCGCTCTCGATGATGTCGTCGGACAGCCAGGCGATGGGCCGGGTCGGCGAGGTCATCATCCGCACCTGGCAGACCGCCGACAAGATGAAGCGCCAGCGCGGGGCGCTGCCGGGGGACTCCTCCGGCAACGACAACGCGCGGGCCAAGCGCTACGTCGCCAAGTACACGATCAACCCGGCCATCGCCCACGGGATCTCGCGCCATATCGGCTCGGTCGAGCCCGGCAAGCTCGCGGATCTCGTGCTGTGGTCGCCGGCTTTCTTCGGGGTGAAGCCGGACCTGATCCTCAAGGGCGGCGCCATCGCGGCGGCGCCGATGGGCGACCCCAACGCCTCGATCCCGACACCGCAGCCGGTGCATTACCGCCCGATGTTCGGCGCCTTCGGCCGGGTCCCGGCGACGACGGCGCTCACCTTCGTGTCGAAGGCCGCGATCGAGGCGGGGCTTCGCGAGACGCTCGGGGTGATGAAGGAGTTGGTCGCGGTCGAGAACGTGCGCGGTGGCATCTCGAAGAAGAGCATGATCCACAACGACGCCACGCCGGTGATCGAGGTGGATCCCGAGACCTACGACGTCCGTGCCGACGGCGAGTTGCTGGTCTGCGAGCCCGCCGAGGTGCTGCCGATGGCGCAGCGCTACTTCCTGTTCTGAGCGATCCTGCCGGGCAGGAGGGCCCGCCATGCCCAACCTCGCCGAGCAGGCACCGAATACCGGCACCTGCGACACGGATTTCCTCCGCTGGACGCGGGAGCGGGCCCAGGCCCTCGCGACCCGCGATCTCGCGCATCTCGATATCACCAACCTGCCCGACGAGGTGGCGAGCGTGGGCCGCCGCCAGCGCACGGCGCTCGAATCCCACCTATGCGTGCTGCCCGTCCACCTGCTGAAGTGCCGGGCGCAATCGCAGCGGGCGACGCCGAGCCGGCGCGATGACCTGAAGGCGCAGCGCGCGGCCATCGCGCGCCTGATCGCCCGCAACCCGAGCCGGCGCGCCTATCCGGCAGCGATCCTCGACGAGACCTACCGGGACGCCGTGCGGGATGCCGCTGGTGAGACGCGGCTCGATCCGCGACTGTTTCCGCCGCTCCTGCCGTTCTCGCTCGATCCGGACTTCGAGCCGTGAACGAGACGGAACGACGCGACCTGTTCTCGACGGACTTGAGCGCCTCGGCCGAGGAACAGGCCTGCCTCGCGGCGGGCGAGGTCGAGGCGATCGATCACGCTCACATCGCCGAGGTCGACCTGCGCTGCGACGGCAGGGCGATCACGATCGATCGGCGGCGCCGGCTGGTCGCGTCCCGCCTCGACGAGTGCCCGAGCCTGCGGCCGGAGCTTCCCTGGCTGGTGGCGGAGGTCTATCCGGATGCCAAGGCCCGGGCCGTGCCGGAGAGCGCGCTGTTCGACGACAGCTTTCCGGAATCCTGCCCGTTCACCGACGAGGAAATCCTGATGCACGGCTTCCTGCCGGACTCCCACGGCGACGACGCGGTCCGCGGCTCCGACCGGTGGCGGCGCGAGGCGGCGCGATGATCCGCGCCACCCGCGTCATCCGCCGCGACGCCCTCGGCTCCGGCGAGATCGTCGACCGCATCGTGCTCGATTCCGGCGACCGGCACCGCCGCCGCATGGCGATGCGGGGCGTCGGCGGCCTCGCCTTCCTGCTCGACTTGGCTGAGCCCGTGGTGCTCGACGACGGCGATGCGCTCCGGCTCGAGGACGGGCGCCTGGTCTGGGTCGAGGCGGCGCCCGAGAAGCTGCTCGAGATCCGGGCGCCGACCGACCACGCCCTCAAGCGGCTGATCTGGCACATCGGCAACCGGCACATTCCGGCCGAGATCGGCCCGGACGTCCTCTGGATCGCCCATGACCACGTCCTCGCCGCGATGGTCGAGGGCCTGGGCGGCACCGCGACCCCGGTGGAGCGGCCGTTCCGGCCCGAGGGCGGCGCCTATGCGGGCGGGCACGCCCATGATGACGCCCATGCCCATGGGCATCATCACCATCATGGCCATTCGCATGACCACTCCCATGGCTGAGCGGGTCCCGGACGCCCTGGTGCTGCTGGCCTGGCTCTCGCCGGGCTATCCGGTCGGCGCCTACGCCTATTCGCACGGGCTCGAATGGGCGGTGGAGGCCGGCGACGTGCGCGACGAGGCATCCTTGCGGGACTGGCTCGCCGACGTGCTGGAGCACGGCGCCGGCCGCAGCGACGCGATCCTGGCGGCTCACGCGCATCGGGCCGCCCTGGCGGGCGACGCCGAGGCGCTGGTCGCCGTCAACGACCTCGCCCTGGGCTTGAGCCCCTCGCGGGAGCTGCACCTGGAGACCAGCCAGCAGGGCCGCTCGTTCCTCGACGCCACGCGCGCTGCCTGGGATACGCCTCGCCTGGCAGAGCTCGGGCCGCATCTCGACGGTCCGGTCGCCTACCCGGTCGCGGTCGGCGCGGCTTCCGGCGCCCGCGGGCTCGACCGCTTCACGATGCTGGCGGCCTATCTGGCGGCCTTCCTGCAGAACCTCGTCTCGGCGTCCCTGCGCCTCGCCCCCGTCGGCCAGACCGCCGGCACGCGGGTGGTCGCCGCCCTGATGCCGCTTGCCGCGTCCCTGGCACAGGCCGTGCAGGATCTGCCCCTCGACGATGCCGGGACGGCGACGTTGCGCCTCGATCTCGGGTCGTTCCGGCACGAGACGCAATATACGCGGATCTTTCGATCGTGAGAGGGCTTCAAGCGGAGCGCTTCACAGCCTCGTCGACGTAGTGGCGGAGCACACGGTTGATTTCGGCCTGATACTCCTCCTCGCCAGAGGCCTGCCGCTTGAACCAGGACACGACATCGCCATCGAGACGGAGCGTCACCGTCTGCTCCACGGGGCGATGGCCCGGGCCTCGCCGCACGTAGCGCCAGTTCTCGGCCGGTGCCTCGGGGATATCGTCCGTGTCGATCTCATGATCCGGCCGAGCTGCGAGAGCGGCCAAATGCTCCAGTTCCTCCGCGCTAAGCACCGTCTTGCTCATAGCGCCTCCTTTCATGAATGGTCGCGCGCCGTGCTCCGATGATGCGGATGGTATAATCGTCGTTCGGATCCGGATATGTGTGATCCACGACCAGAATCGTCACCGCCCCCACCATCCCGAGCGCATGCCAGCGCTGCTCACCCGCTTCGATGCGATCCGGCACGATGACGTGAAGCGGGTCGTCCCAGACCGCCATCGCGGCGTCGAAGGAAACGCCGTGCTTGGCGATATTGCTGCGCGCTTTCGCAGGATCCCATTCGAACCGCACGCCTCGCCTCCGATCATTTTCAAATCGTAAGCTTTCATAACCTTACGTCAATGAATGCCGATCGCTCGAAGGAGGGAGATGCCGCGCATCGCCGTGACGTCTGCTCGGTGTGGATGTCGCCCAGCGTGGATGTCTCGGCCCCGCACGCGATGCCGCACCCCAGCTCCCCCCGGGAC
>NZ_LABZ01000131.1 GCF_001043955.1 Methylobacterium tarhaniae
CGGCGTCAGGTCGAGCCCGGCGGCGGAGGCGGCATCCGCCGCCATCACGCAGGTCGCGCCCGAATTGCTGATCGCCACCATGCGCCGCCCGCCCGGGCGCCAGCCCTTCAGGTACAGCTCGGCCGCCGCGACGAGGTCGGTGGTGTCGTCGGCCCGCCAGATCCCGTGCCGCTCCAGGAAGGCGTCGACGAGGCGGTCCTCGTTGGCGAGCGCGCCGGTATGGGATTGCGCCGCCGCCTGCCCGGCGGCGGTGCGGCCGGATTTGAGCGCCACGATCGGCAGGCCGCGGTCGCGGGCGATGGCGGCGGCCTCGGCCAGATGGTGCGGGTCGGGAATGCTCTCGAGGTAGAGGAGCAGGAGCTTCAGGGCCGGGTCGGCCGCGACCGCGGCAGCGAGCTCGCAGACCGTCACGTCGGCGTCGTTGCCGGTGGCGTGGGTGTGGCGCACGCCGATGCCGCGGCCGCGCAGGAGGCCGTAGGGCACGACGCTCATCGCCCCGCTCTGGCTGACGATGCCGACCGGGCCGTCCTGGGGCGGAACCTCCAGGAACATGCTGGAGAAGCTCGGCACCGCGCCGGTGCCGAAATTCGCCAGGCCTTGCGAGTTCGGGCCGATCATCCGCACGCCCCGGGCCCGGGCGCGGGCCACCATCGCCCGCTCGGCCGCCTGCGCCGCGGGGTCCGCGGTCTCGCCGAAGCCCGAGGCCATCATGATCGCCACCTTGACGCCGACCTCGCCGCACTCGTCGAGCGCCGCCACCGCCGCCTCGCCCGGCACCGCGATGATCGCGAGGTCGGGCGCCCGCGACAGGGCCGAGAGGCGCGGCACCGTGCGACGGCCCTGGACCTCGTCGCGCTTCGGATTGACCGGCCAGACCTCGCCGCGAAAGCCGAACATCGACAGGTAGAGGAGCGGCCGCCCGCCGATCTTGTCGGGATTCTCGGAGGCGCCGATCACCGCGATCGCGCTCGGGTCGAGGGCGGCCTGGAGGCTCGACGTCATGGGTGGTTCTCCGGCGTGACGAAGGGGACGAGGCCTGTCCCGAAGGCGCGGAACGTCGTGCGCACCGGGTCGCCGATCGCGATCCCCTCGGGCGGGCAATGCGCCATGAAGCGGAACCCTTCCCGCGCATCGACCAGCGCGAGGCCGTAGGGGGCGTGCGCCTGCAGGTCCGGCGAGGGCGCGCGGGCCACCACCGTCACCGCGTGGACCGTGCCGCGGCCCGACGCCGCCTCCACGCCCAGATCCTCGCTCCCGCAGGCCGGGCAGAACGGGCGCCGGAAATACTGGATGTCGCCGCAGGACCGGCAGCGGGCGAACGCCAGACCCTCGCCCCCCTCCGTCCAGTCCGGTAGCGTGCCGTCCGGGCTCATCGGCCGTTCTCCAGGACGAGGCTGACATGGGAGGAGAGCACGCCGCCGTCGCCGTGGAGGAGCGCCAGCGCCGGGGCCTCCACCTGGCGCGGGCCGGCCTCGCCGCGCATCTGCCGCACGGTCTCGGCGAGGTGGGCCATGGCGCCGCCGACGCCGCAATGGCCGTAGCTCAGGAGGCCGCCATGGGTGTTGAGCGGCATCGCGCCGCCGGGCGAGAAGTGCCCCTCGCGGGCGAGCCGCCCGGCCGCGCCCCGGGGCGCCAGGCCGATCTCCTCGAGCAGGATCGCGAGGGTGATGGTGAAGCTGTCGTAGATCGCCGCGTAGCGGATGTCGGCGAGGGCGATGCCTCCTTGCGCCAGCGCCCGGGCGGCAGCGTCGCCGGCCCCGAAGGCGGTGAGGGACGCGGCGGCGCTGACATGCTGGTGGGTGTGGGCCTGCGCGGCGCCGCGGATGCCCGGGCCCCGCCGCGCGGGATCGTCCCGCTCGATCACGAAGGCCGCGCCGCCATCCGAGACCGGGCAGCAATCGAGCAGGCGCAACGGCGCGGCGATGGACTTCGACTCCCGCACCATCGCGGCGGTGATCGGCTCGCTCAGATGCGCGCCGGGGGTGCGGGCGGCATTCGCCCGCATCAGCACCGCCAGCTCGGCATGATCGTCGATGCCGTGCGCGTGGGCGTAGCGGGAGGCGACGAGGCCGTAATAGGCGGGGATGGTCGGGCCGAGCGGCACCTCGTAGGTCGGGTGGCCGACCTGGGCCAGCGTCTGGATCGCGGCATCGCGGGACTGGCCCGACAACCGGTTCTCCCCCGCCACCACCAGGATCCGCCGCGCGGCCCCGGCCTCGACCATCAGATGGGCCAGCATCACCAGGGCGAAGCCCGTGGCGCCGCCGAGCTGGATCGCGTGGGCGTAGGCCGGCCGCAGCCCGAAATGCTCGGCGAAGACCGTCGAGAGCATCAGGTGCGGGTGGGTGGTCGAGTAGCCGGTGATCAGCCCGTCGATCTCGCACCGCTCCAGTCCGGCATCGGCGAGCGCGTCCGTGGCGGCGCGGCTCATCAGGTCGAGGGTGGACAGGCCGGGCAGGCGCCCGAAGGGGGTGAGGCCGATGCCGGTGATCCGGCTCATCGGGCGGGCGTCCCGGACGATGCGCAGACATCGGAACGGCGGGCAGATCCTGTCCCACCCCCGACCTCATCCTGAGGTCGCGGGTGGGGTGGGCCGGCATTCGCCCGGCGGTCCGCGCCCGTCGGGCGGAGTCCGAAACGCGTCGACGTGACGACCCGTCCGACCTCTCCGTCCGGCACGCCCGTGCATTGCCGCACCATGCGTTCAGGCGCCACCGGACAGCCGGCATGCACAATATTCCGTCTTGCGGAACTTCGCATCGGGCGTCCTCCGGGGCGGGCCGTCGCCGCTTCACGCCGGCGATGTCTTGTCGGAAGATGGTTGCCTTCCGGCGAATAGCCTGTCAACACTGGTCGAGGCCGGGCGATGATCGGCTTCGTCGCCGGACAGGGCGAGTCGAGACCGACCGAATTGGTTCCGTGAAACGGAACTCACCCATCAAGGGCGGCGGGCTCGGGAACGTGGGAGAGGCGCCATGCACCCTCGGCCGGGCCTGAATTCGCGTGCGGTGCCGGGAGCCGCATGAGCCCGCTGGCCGACGACGCCCCGCCTCCGACCGCCGGCTCCGACCCGAACGCGGTCCAGAAGGTCTGCGCCGTGCTGCGCGCCCTCGCCGCCCCCGCGCCGCGGCGCCTCACCGACCTCTCCGCCGAGACCGGGCTCCACAAGGTGACGGTCCTGCGCATCCTCGACACCCTGGCCCAGGAGGGCTTCGCCGTCCGCGCGGCCGACGGGCGGCGCTGGCGGCCGGGACCGGAGCTGATGGCGCTGGCGGCGAGCGCGGGCCGGCCCGACGACCTCCGGGCGCTCGCGCGGCCGAGCCTGATGCGGCTCGCCGAACTCTCCGGCGACACGGTGCTGCTCTCGGTGCGCAGCGGCGTCGAGGCGGTCTGCGTCGAGCGCGAGGTCGGCTCCTACCCGATCCGCGCCAACTACCTCGATATCGGCAGCCGGCGGCCCCTCGGGGTCGGGGCCGGCGCCATGGCCTTGCTGGCCTGGCTGCCCGACCGGGAGATCGACGCGATCCTCGGCATCGTGGTCCAGCGCCTCGGACCCTATCCGCGCCTCGGCCGGGCGGAGATCCGCGCCGGCATCACGGAGGCGCGGACCCGCGGCCACGTCGTGCTCCTCGACCAGGTGGTGGACACGATGGGGGCGATCGGCGTGCCGGTGCGCGACGAGACCGGCCGCACCGTCGCGGCCCTGAGCCTCGCGGCGCTCACCACCCGCATCCGGGCGCGGGAGGCGGAGCTGGCGGAGGCCTTGAGGCGCGAGGCCGATTTGATGGAGCGGGAGCGGATCCCGGCGGGGCGGGGAGGGGTGGGGTGATCAAGCCGGCCGTTCTCACCCGCGACCTCATCCTGAGGTGCTGGCGATCGGAGATCGCGTGCGACCGAAGGGAGCCCCGAAGGAGGGCTCCAGGGATCGAGATGCCTTCTGGAGGCCTCCTTCGAGGTCGGTCGATCTTCGAGCGACCGGCACCTCAGGGTGAGGTTGCGAGTGGGGCGGATCTTCGGTCGCCGACAAATCCCCAGCCACGGAGACATCCTTGAAGATCACCGGCATCCAGTCCCAGATCGTCTCGCTGCCCTTCGACATGGGCGGCCCGCCCGCCACCTTCGCCGGCAAGGCCTGGACCCATCTCGACATCCTGCTGGTGCGGGTCGAGACCGACGAGGGTCTGGTCGGATGGGGCGAGGCCTTCGGTCATGCCGGCATCCAGGCGACGCGGGCCGCCCTCGACGGGATCGTGGCGCCCCTCGTGCTCGGGCGCTCGTCGGGCGACATCGCGGCTCTGAGCCGGAGCGTGCTGCACGCCACGCATCTGCTCGGCCGCAACGGCCCGTTCGTGTTCGCCTTCTCGGGCATCGAGACCGCCCTGTGGGACCTCGCCGGCAAGCGCGCCGGGCAGCCCTTGGCGCGGCTCCTCGGCGGCGAGGTCCGCGAGCGGCTGCCGGCCTATGCCTCGCTGCTCGCCTATCACGAGCCGGCGCTGGTGCGCCGCAACGTCGAGGCGGCGTGCGCGGCCGGCTACCGCCACATCAAGCTGCACGAGGTCACCGAGGAGGCGGTCGCGGCCGCGGCCGAGGTGACGCGGGCGTTCGGGGCCGCCCTGATGGTCGACGTCAACTGCGCCTGGAGCGTGCCGGCGGCGCTCCGGATGGCCGACGCCTTCGCGCCGCACGACCTCCTCTGGTTCGAGGAACCGGTCTGGCCGCCGGAGGACGTGCATGGTCTCGCCCGGGTGCGGGCCCGCGGCGTCCCGATCGCCGCCGGCGAGAACACCGCCGGGCTGTTCGGCTTCAAGGCGCTGATCGAGGCCGGGGCGATCGACGTCGCGCAGCCGAGCGTGACCAAGATCGGCGGCATCGGCGAGATGCTGCGGGTCATCACGCTCTGCGAGGCGCACGGGGTCCGGCCTGCCCCCCACAGCCCCTATTTCGGGCCCGGCCTTCTCGCCACGATGCACGTGATCGCGGCCCGCGTCGAAGACCCGCTGGTCGAGGTGCTGTGGCTCGACATGGAGGCGAACCCGCTCGATCCTTGGGTCCGGGCCGAGAACGGCCACGTGCGATTGCCGACCGGCCCGGGCCTCGGCTGCGACCCGAGCCTCGGCGTGCTCGACCGCTACCGGGTCGGGTCCGTCGTCCGCACGGCATAAGACACAGGGGAGGACACGCCATGAAGGTCGAACGCGTCGAGACGCGTCCCGTCACCTTGCGCCCAGAGCGGCCGATCGGCTCGGCGCTCGGCCAGCTGCATACCTTCGGCTGCATCCTGGTCACGGTGCGGGCCGACGGGCTCACCGGCGAGAACATCGTGTTCACGTTGAACGACCGCCGCACCAAGGTCCTGCGCAGCCTGATCGACGAGATGGCCGACCTGGTGGTGGGCCAGGATGCCGGCCACATCGCCGGCTTCTGGTCGCGGGCCTGGCGCGACGTCAACTTCATGGGCCACAAGGGAATGCCCGTCATGGGCATCTCGGCCCTCGACGGCGCCCTGTGGGACCTCGCGGGGAAACGCGCCGGCCTGCCGCTCTACCGCATGCTCGGAGGCGCCAGCGCCCGCGTCCCGGCCTACCATTCCGGCGGCCTGTGGCTCGACCGCTCGACCGACGAACTGGTCGCCGAGGCGGACGGCTTCAAGGCGGCGGGCTTTACCGCGATGAAGATGCGCCTCTCGGCCGGGGACCCCGACTGGAACATCGCCCGGGTGCGGGCGGTCCGCGAGGCGATCGGCCCCAAGATCCGCCTGATGGCCGATGCCAACCAGGGCCTGACCGAGAACGACGCCATCCGCCTCGGCCGGCGGCTGGAGGAGTTCGACCTCACCTGGTTCGAGGAGCCGCTGCCGGCCTGGGACGTCGAGGGCCTGGCCCGCGTCGCCGCCGCCCTCGACACGCCGATCGCCAGCGGCGAGACCGACTACACCCGCTACGGCTTCCGCCGGATGATCGAGCTGCGCTCGGCCGACATCCTGATGCCGGACCTGCAGCGGGTCGGCGGCGTCACCGAGTTCATGCGGGTCGGCCACCTCGCCGAGGCGCACGACCTGCCGGTGTCGAGCCATCTCTTCCCCGAGCAGAGCCTGGGCGTGCTCGGGGCCCTCGCGAACGCGCATTCTCTCGAATACATGCCGTGGTTCTCCGAGCTGTACTGCGAGAGACTGGACTTCGCCGACGGATACGCCATCGTACCGGAGCGGCCAGGCTTCGGGTTCACCTTCGACGAGGATCGGATCCGGCACCTGGAGCGGCAAGGCGCCTAAAGACAACCGCGCCGGCCGAAGCAAGAACGGGAGGAGGACGCCATGGTGACGACGAACCGTCGTGCGCTCGTGATGAATGCTGCCGGCCTCGCGGGGGCGGCGGCCCTCGGGTTCCCCCGGCCGGCCCTGGCGCAGGGCGAGCCCCTGCGCATCGGCTGGCTCGCGGCGATGACCGGCCCCAGCTCGGCCCCGACGGTCGGCTTCAACCGCGGCGTGGTCTTCGCCACGGAGGCGATCAACGGAGCCGGCGGGATCAAGGGCCGCAAGATCGAGATCGTCACCCGCGACTCGCAGGGCGACCCGACCAAGGCGGTCAACGCCGTGCAGGAGATGATCAGCCAGGCCAAGGTCCACGCCATCTGGGGCCCGACCAATTCCGGCGAAGCCCTGGCGACGACGCCGATCATGGCGCGGGCGAAGATGCCGAACATCCACCCTTGCGTGATCGACAGCCTGATCGACCCGGCGAAGTATCCCAACGCCTTCCGCATCGCCCCGTCCAACACCCAGTGGGACGATGCGGTGCGCAACTACTGCCTCAAGGTGCTGAAGGTGAAGCGCGTCGCGGTGATCGGCGACACGACCGGCTACGGCGTCACCGCCGCCAAGGCCTCGGCCGCGGCGTTCAAGCAGGACGGGGCCGAGGTGGTCTATCTCGGCAACATCGATTCGACCCAGCCCGACATGACCCCCGACATGCTGCGCGCCCGCAATGCCGGCGCCGAGACGATCGTGGTCTGGAGCGTGTCGACCGGCATGGATGCCCGCCTGTTCAACACCCGCGCCCGAATGGGCTGGGACGTCGCCTTCGTCGGCCACCCCTCGATGGCCTCGGGCGAGATCGGCGGATTGCTGGAGAAGCCGGCGAACTGGGAGAAGGTCTACGCGGTCGGCTATCGCAGCTGCTCCTACGACGAATCCGGCAAGCTCGACGCCCGCAGCGAGGAGTTCGTCGCCCGGCTCAAGGGCAAGGTCGCGCTCTCCGACACCCTGCTGTGGTGGGTGGCGGCCGGCTACGACGCGGTGAGCCTGATCGCCAAGGCGGTGGAGGAGACGGGATCGAGCGCGCCCGACGCGATCGTCAAGCACTGGAACGGTCTGACCAGGTATCCGGGCATCTTCGGCAACTATACCTACACGCCCAAGGAGCATAACGGCTACCCGACCGAGGAGGTGGTGATGTCGGCGGCCAATTCCGGCCGCGACGGCAGCTTCCGGCTCGCCCCGGGCTATTCCTGAGCCTGGGGAGGAGGAGCGCCGCCATGCTCGCCTCGATCCTGGCCTCGGGCCTCGCCGTCGGCGCGATCTACGCGCTGATCGGCATCACCTACAACACGATGTTCTCGACCTCGCGGGTGATGAGCTTCACCGCCGGCCAGCTCGGGATGCTCGGCGGCGTGCTCGGCTCGCTGTTCAGCTTGCGTCTCGGCCTGCCCTGGCCGCTCGGGCTGCTGCTGACGCTGGCTTGCGGGGCGCTCGTCGGCGTGGTCACCGAGTTCGTGGCGGTGCGCCCGGTGCTGAAGAGCCTCGACCAGCACCTCTACGTGCTCTCGACGCTGGCGCTCGCCCTGATGATCCAGCAGGTCACGGCGATCACCTGGAGCACCGAGCCGCAGCCCTTCCCGCGCCTCCTCGGCGGCTTCGGCGAGCATGTGCTGGACGAGAAGTTCTGGCTGCCGGTCGCCGCCTGCCTGATCGTGGTGGTCGGGCTCGAACTCCTCTACCGGCGCACCCTCCTCGGCCACGCCTTCCTGGCGGTGGCGGAGGACAATTTCGCCGCCCGCGCCCTCGGTCTCCCCGAGCGGCGCCTGCGGGTGATGAGCTACGCGCTGGCCGGCGGCATCGGGGCGCTCGCGGGCTATGCCGGCGGCGAATTGCTGCTCGCCTTCTTCGCCAACGGGCCGCATCTCAACTTCTACGGCTTCATCCCGGTGGCGCTCGGGGGCTTGGGCAACAACCGCGGCGCGCTGGTCGGCGGCCTCGTCCTGGGGCTGTTCCAGCAGACGGCGAACTTCGTCGTCGGGGGCATCTTCGCCTCGGTCGCGGTCTTCACCCTGTTCATCGTCGTGCTGCTCGCAGCGCCCCAAGGCCTGCTCGGCTCCGCCCAGGCGAGGCGCGTATGAGCACACCCTCCGCCCTGACCGTATCCGAACCGGCCGCCCGCTCCACCGGCACGCGGCTCGCCGCGGCCGCGCCCTTCCTCCTCGTGCTCGGCCTGGCGCTCGCCGTGCCGCTCGCCGGCAACGATTACTGGACGCTGATCGCCACGCGGGCGGCGATCTACTGGATCCTGGTCTCGGGCCTCAACCTCGTCGTCGGCTTCGCCGGGCAGCTCGCCATCGGGTACGTGGCCTTGCTGCTCGTCGGCGCCTACACCACCAGCGTCCTCGCCGCCGGCACGGTGCTTCCGGCGTTTCCGACTGTCCTGGCGCTCGCCTGCGCCGGAATCGTCGGGGCCGTGGTCGGGGTGATCGTCGGGCTGCCGGCGCTTCGCTTGCGCACCTTCTACTTCGCCATGACGACGCTGGGCTTCGCCACCATCGTCACGCAGGTGGCCCTGGCTTGGCAGGACGTGACCGGCGGCGGCATCGGCATCACCGGGCCGGAGATGCCGGCGCCCTTCGACTCGCGCCTCGGCTTCTACGGCCTGTGCCTCGCGGGCGCCGTGCTCTGTACCTGGATGACGCTGAACGTCGCGGGCAGCCGCTACGGCCGGGCGCTGGTGGCCATCCGTGACGCGGATGTGGCGGCGGAGGCGGTCGGCATCTCCAAGCCGAGACTGCTCGTCGCGGTGTTCCTCTTCGCCGGCTGCGTGGCGGCCGTCGCCGGCGGCCTGTTCGCCTCGCTCCAGACCTACATCACGCCGGACGCCTTCACGTTCGACCTCTCGCTCCTGTTCTTCATCGCGGTGCTGATCGGCGGGCGCGGCTCGGTGCTGGGGCCGCTCATCGGCACGATCCTGCTCACCATCCTGCCGGAGGTGGCGGCCCCGCTGGCGGCCTGGTCGACCTTCCTCTACGCGTTCCTGCTCCTCGTCATCGTGCTGGCCCTGCCCGGCGGCATCGCCGACCTGCTCGACCGGGGCAAAAGCCGTCCGCTGCCGGCCGAGCGCAGCATCGCCCCGCGCCACGCCGCACTCCAGGAGCTCGCCGCGAGCGCATCGGCGCGCGAGCCGATCACGCTCACGGGGGTGCGCCTGAGCTTCGGCGCCGTGAAGGCGATCGACGGGCTCGACCTCACCTTGCGCCCCGGCGGCGTCCACGGCCTCATCGGCCCCAACGGTTCGGGCAAGACCACGACGCTCAACGTCATCTCCGGCTATTACCGGCCGCAAGCCGGGCAGGTGAGCTTGGGCGCCCGCTCGCTGCTGGCCGAGGCGCGGGAGGCGCGCGCGCTGCTCCGCATCGCCCGCACCTTCCAGACCCCGCGGATCGTGGCTGAGGCGAGCGTGATCGAGAACGTCATGCTCGGCGGCAGCGTCGAGGGGCGCGCCACCCTGGCGGAGGCGCTGCTCTCGCTCCGGCGCCACCGCGAGGACGAGCGGGTTCTGCGCAACTCGGCCCGCCTCGCGCTCCGGGCGGTCGGGCTCGACGGGCTCGACGAGGTCCGGGCCGGGCGGCTCCAGCACAGCGAGCTGCGCTTCCTCGAGATCGCCCGCGCCCTGATGCTGCGCCCGGCCTTCCTGCTCCTCGACGAGCCGGCGGCCGGCCTCTCGGCCTCCGAGATCCAGCGCCTCGGCGGCCTGATCCGGGCGGTGGCGGATGCCGGGATCGGCGTGCTCCTCGTCGAGCACCATGCCGACCTGATCTTCGCGATCTGCGACGAGGTCACGGTGCTCAATCTGGGCCGGGTGCTCGCCGCCGGCACGCCGGCGGAGATCCGCAGCCACAGGGAGGTGGTCAGTGCCTATCTCGGCGGGTGAGCCCCTCTTGCAGGTGCAGGGTCTGGAAGCGGGCTACGGCAAGATCCGGGTGCTCCACGGCGTCGACCTCACGGTGAGGGCGGGCGAGGTGGTGACGCTGCTCGGCCCCAACGGCGCCGGCAAGTCGACGCTCCTGCGGGCGCTCTCCGGCCTGCTGCCGGTCCAGGCCGGCACGGTCCGGCTGGGCGGCACGCTGCTCTCGGGGGCCGGCCCCCGGACGGCCGTGCGGGCCGGGCTCTCGCACGTGATCGAGGGCCATCGCGTCTTCACCGGGCAGAGTGTGCGCGAGAACCTGCTTCTCGCCGCCTACGACCTGCCCCGGGCCGAGCGCGCGGCGCGGATCGAGGAGGCCTTGTCCCACTTCCCCGAGATCGCGGAAAAGAGCCACGACAAGGGCGCCTCGCTCTCCGGCGGCCAGCAGCAGATGCTGGCGGTGGCGCAAGGGCTGGTGCAGCGCCCGCGCCTCCTGATGCTCGACGAGCCCTCCGCCGGGCTCTCCCCGGTCCTGGTCGACCGGGTGCTCGACGTGGTCTCGCGCCTGCGCCGGCAGGGCACCGCGGTGCTCCTGGTCGAGCAGCTGGTCGAGAAGGCGCGGGCCGTCTCGGACCGGGTCTACGCCCTGGCGCAGGGGCAGATCGTGCTGGAGGCCCAAGCCCGCGCGCCCGACCTGCCCGAGCGGCTGGAGCGGGCGTATTTCGGCACGGCGGGGGCGGCGCAGGCCTGACGACCGTGCCGCCGGGCGCGCCGTCCGCGGCGCCGCTCAGCGCAGGCCGCCGCCGACCACGCCCGCCTCGACGGCGACCGACAGGCGGTCGGTGATCGCCCACTCGACCCCGACATGGGCGTTCGGCAGGACCGCGATGTCGTCGCGCGAGAACGGGGCCGAGACCGGGGTCGCCCCGGCCCTGACCGTGCCGTGGACGGCGGCGGCCCCCACCCGGGCATAGAGCAGCACGTCCGGCGTCAGCAGCGCGCCGACCTTCACCTGCACCGCGCCGGCGAAGTCGCGGGTATAGGTGAGGCCGCCAAAGCCCGGCATCAGGCCGCCGGAGGTCGCCGCGAGGTAATCGAACCCGCCGGTGATGCCATAGACGAACCGGCCCTCCTGCCACATCCGCCCGCCCTCGAAGCCGATCGTCGGCCCGGCATAGCTGCCGAAATGCCGCGACGACACCGCCTCGAACCCGGTCGAAAGCCGGGCATAGGAGCCGGACCAGCGGCGACCGACGCCGGGTCCTTCCTCGGACCCTTTCGGCCAAGTATCTGGCCGAGTATCGGGCCCAATATCCGGCCAAGCGAAGACGGGCAGGACGCCGAAGCCGGCGAGACCCTGCGCCGCGCCGGGATCCGGCCGCAGGGCGCAGAGGCCGAGGACGAGGCAGGCCGCGAGGCGGCGGAGGGAGCGGGAATCGGCGCGTCCGGTCATGCCGCCAGGATAGCCCAAGGCGGGCGGATCCGCATCGGGCGGCACGGCCACGGTCGCCCTGTGGTTTGTATCTGCAAACCCGAGCGCCCCGGGGCGCAGGCGCGCGACCGGATCGTCGCGGACGGCCGGCGTGCCGGCCATGGAGTCGCGGTCGATTTGGTCGCACCCCAGGAACTCGGGTGGGGTATGATCTATGTTAGTGTCCTGAGGCTGCCGGAGGGACCGACGCGGCCCGCCGGAGACCCCGCGCGTGATCGACCCAGAGGTTCAGAACCGGATCCGCAGGCCGGAGCCCGGCGGTTCGCCCGCGCCGCGCTGCATCGTCGCCGTGCCGGTCCGCAACGAGGTCGACCGGATCGGCGCCTGCCTCCGGGCATTGGCCGCGCAGGAAGGAATCGGTGCGGACGCCCTCGGGATCGTCCTCTTCCTCAACAACTGCACCGACGGCACGGCGCAGGCCGTGGCGGCGCTCGCGCCCGGCCTACGCCTTCCGCTGCGGGTGATCGCGCGCGACCGGGAAGGCGCCCATGCCGGCTGGGCCCGGCGCGAGGCGATGGAGGCGGCCGCCGCCTGGCTCGAGGAGACGGCGCCGGACGGCGTGATCCTGACCACCGACGCCGACAGCCGCGTGCCGCCGGACTGGGTCGCGCGCAACCTCGCGGCCCTGGCGCGGGGCGCCGACGCGGTCGCCGGGCGGTTCGTCCTCGACGCGGCGGAGGCCGCGCGCCTGCCGGACGCGCTCCACGCCCGCGGACGGCTGGAGGGCACCTACGAGGCGCTGCTGGTCGCCCTCGAATCGGCGATCGCCCCGGTCGCGCACGATCCCTGGCCGCGCCACGCGACCCGCTCCGGGGCGAGCCTCGCCGTCCGTCTGCCGGCCTACCGCGCCGCCGGCGGCATGCCGGCGCTGCCCGCGGGCGAGGACCGGGCCTTCGTCGCCGCCCTGGCGCGGGCGGAGGCCCGGGTGCGCCACGCCCCCGACATCGTCGTCGTCACCTCGGGCCGGCTCGACGGCCGCGCCCCGGGCGGCGCCGCCGACACGATGCGCCAGCGCTGCGAAGCGCCCGAGAGCCCCTGCGACCCGCGCCTCGAACCCCTGGGCCGCGCCCTGTTCCGGTTCGCCTGGGCCCGCCGGCTGCGGCGCCTGGACGAGGACGGGCGCCTCGCGCGCACCGCTCTCTGGGCGCCCTGGCTGTGGATCGGGCCGGACGAGGCGCGGCGCATCGCCGGACTGCCCACCCGCGGCGCCCGGCTCGCGGCGATCGAGGCGGGAAGCCCGCTCCTCGCCGGCCGCCCGTTGCGCCCGGGCGCGCTGCCCCGGCAGATCCGCGCCGCGCGCCTGGTGCTCGCCGGGCTGCGGCGCGGGGCGCAGGGCCTGCGGCGCCTCGGCACCCTCGCACCCGGCCGCGTCCGGCCCGCCCTCGGCCCGGCCTCCGAGGAGGCCGGCAATGCCTGATCTCGCCTTCCGCCCGAAGAGCCTTCCGGCTCCCGACGCCGTCGCGGCCGCCCACCGGGTCGCGGCCCTGGCCGCGCGGCGGGCCGACGCGCAGGATTGCGACGACGGCTTCCCGGCCGAGGACGTGGCCGACCTCGCCCGGGCGGGGCTCCTCGCCGCCCCGGTGCCGGCAGGGGAGGGCGGGGCCGGCCTCGGCACGGAACCGGGCGCGGCCGACCTCGCCGCCGTGCTGCGCCTCGTCGGCTCCGGCAGCCTGGCGCTGGGCCGGCTCTACGAGGGCCACGTCAACGCGCTCCAGCTCGTCGCCCGCTACGGCGGGCCTGGGGACCGGCGCGCCCTGTTCGCGGAGGCCCGGGCGGGCCATCTCTTCGGGGTTTGGAACACCGAGCCGGCGGCGGGCGGCCTCGTCCTCGCCGGGGACGGGCGGCTTGCCGGGGTCAAGACCTTCGCGTCGGGGGCCGGCCACGTGACCCGCGCCCTGGTGACGGCGCGCCGGCCCGGGGAGGAGGCGCCGCTGATGCTGGTCGTCGCCCTCGAACCCGGCACCCGGGCCGACCTCTCGGCCTGGCGCGCGCAAGGGATGCGCGCCTCGGCCACCGGCACCGTCGATCTCACCGGCCTCGCTCCGATGGCACGGCTCGGCGGGCCGGACGATTACCACCGCCAGCCGCACTTCTCCGGCGGCGCCTGGCGCTTCGCGGCGGTGCAGCTCGGCGGCATCGAGGCGGTGTTCGAGGCCTGGCGCGGCCACCTCGCCCGGACCGGACGGGGCGACGATCCCCACCAGCTCGCCCGCCTCGGCGAGGGCGCCATCGCGCTCGAAGGCGCCCGGCTCTTCGTCGCGCGGGCGGCCGGCCTCGTGGCGGATGAGGCCCTGCCGGCGGAGCGCGTCGTCGCCTTCGTCGACCTGACCCGGCTCGCGGTGGAGCGGGCGGGGCTCGAGGTGCTGGGCCTCGCCCAACGTTCGGTCGGATTGCAGGGCTTCCTGCGCGGGCATCCCCTGGAGCGGCTGTCGCGCGACCTCGCGACCTATCTGCGCCAGCCCGCCCCCGATCGGGCGCTGACCGGCGCCGCCGCCGCGATCCTCGCCGCCGAGGGGCCGATGGCCGCGCTCTGGGAGGCGCGCTGATGCGGGCCGACGCCTTCCTGGCCGCCGCCGAGGCGCTGCCCATGCGCGACCTGCGCGCCATCGTCCCGGCCGGCGGGATCGTGGTGGTGGCGCCCCATCCGGACGACGAGAGCCTCGGCTGCGGCGGCCTCATCGCCGAGGCCTGCGCCCGCGCCGTCCCGGTCCGGCTCGTCGTGGTGAGCGACGGGGTCGGCTCGCACCCCAACTCGGCGAGCCATCCGCCCGGGCGCCTGCGGGCGTTGCGCGAAGCCGAGACCCTGGCGGCGGCGGACGCCCTCGGGCTCCCGGCCGGATCCGTCACCTTCCTGCGCCTGCCCGACCGGTTCGTGCCGGCCTCCGGGCCCGGGGCCGAGGCGGCGGTGGCGTGCATCGCCGAGGCGGCCCGCGCCTGCGGGGCCGGCGCCCTGTTCGTCACCTGGGCGCACGACCCGCATTGCGATCACGCGGCGAGCGCCGCCCTCGCCCGCCAGGCCCAGGCCCTCCTCGGCGACGTCTCCCTCTACGCCTACCCGGTCTGGGGCTGGACCTTGCCGCCGGAGACCGAGGTCGGCGCCGCGCCCCGGGGCGCGCGCCTCGGCGTCGCGCGCCATCTCCCCGCCAAGGCGGCGGCCATCGCCGCGCACCGCTCGCAGACCACCGACCTCATCGCCGACGATCCCGCCGGCTTCCGGCTGGAGCCGGCGATGCTCGCCCGCTTCGCGCGCGCGCACGAAATCTTTCTCGAGGTCGTCCCGTGAGACCCTGCTTGTGACCCGCCACACGACCTCCCTGCCCCCCGACTACTTCGACGCGCGCTACGCCGCCGATCCCGACCCGTGGAATTTTTCCGCCAGCCCCTACGAGCGCGACAAGTACGCCGCCACCCTCGCGGCCCTGCCCCGCCCGCATTACGAAGCGGCGCTCGAAATCGGCTGCTCGATCGGGGTGCTGACGGCCGCCCTGGCTCCCCGCTGCGCCACGCTCCTCGGCCTCGACGTGGCCGAGGCGGCCCTGGCCCAGGCCCGCGCGCGCTGCCGTGACCTCACGGGTCTCCGCCTGATGCGGGCCCAGGTGCCGGGGGAATGGCCGGAAGGCACCTTCGACCTGATCCTCCTGTCGGAGGTGGTCTACTACCTCGATGCCGGCGACGTCGCCCGCCTCGCGGCCCGCGTCCGGGCGAGCCTGAGGCCGGGCGGCGACGTCGTCCTGGTGCACTGGACCGGGGAGACGCACTACCCCCTGACCGGCGACGAGGCCGCCGACCTGTTCATCCGCGAGACACGCGACAGCCTCGCGGTCGACCGGCATGTCAGGACGGGAGCGTACCGGCTCGACGTGCTGCGGGGGCGCTAAGCAGATTTCGCAAAAGTGGCCACCGGTTTTGCGGCAAAAATCTGCGACAAAACAAGAAGCTAAGCGAACGAAGCGTTGGCCTGCCCACAGTACACGACACAGCAGGTTGCGCGGTGTGGGAGCGAGGGCCGCGCGCATGAGCCCTCCCCCCTCTGCGGGGGAGGGTGGCCCCTGCGTCAGCAGGGGTCGGGAGAGGGGCAGCGCGACGCTGATCCAGGAAGCGCCCGTCAGAACGGTCGCGACCTCTCCGGAGGCGGCGTCCCCTCTCCCGCCCCAGCACGAGTGCTTCGCACTCGCCGTGGGGCACCCTCCCCCGCAGAGGGGGGAGGGTTCTGCTGGCGTGGCAGCCGTCGCTCCACCACTGCGCAACCTGCTGTGTCGTGTACTGTGTGGCCTGCCAACGCAAGTCTGCTTAGGCCGCGTCCGAGGCGAGCGGCAGGCTGAGGCCCGCCGGTGACGCGACCGCCTCCCCGCAGCGAGACTCGGTGCCGAGAGCGGGAGCCGCAACGCGCCCTCGCCCCTGGTCCGGCGTTGCAGGACGAGGCGGGTCAGCGGCTCGCCGGCAGACCCGACAACCCTCGTCCGGTCAAATCCCGCCTCGCCGCCTTCTCCCCATCGATCATCGTCCAATCGCGATCCATGAACCGAGACCACGGCGGAGCTTGTGGTCACCTGCGCCGTCACGATCGGGTGCGCTCAAGGGATGCCGGAATGGTGTCCCGGCGGCAGGAGGATTGGCACGAAATCCTCCGGTCCGCCGCCGGATGAGACGAAGTCTTAATCGTGGCAATATAGTCCTACCCGGTATCAAGACCTGCGCCGAGCCGACGCCCTCGCGGAACCCGACACGCCCCCCCATGACAGCCCCCCTGCCGGCCGCCATGCCGGCCTCCATGCCGACCGAGCCGCACCTCGTCCCGGCCCGCGCCTCCGCGCATGCGGACGGGCCGGAGCCGGACGCGCCGAAGCGCCTCGCCCGCGGCCTCGATGCCGTCCGGCACGGCGTCCTGCTGATCGACCCGCGGGGCCGCGTCACGGTCTCCACCGCACCGGCCCGCGCGCTCCTGGGCCGCCTCGGCCTCGGCGGCGCGCCCACGCTCCGCCGGCTCCTGCGCCTCGCCCGGGCGGGTTCGGGCCTGCCCGCGCGGGAGATCGTCGCGCGCCTGCGCGGGCAGGCCGTCCTCGACGTCGCATCGGACGGCCACAGCGTCCAGGTCGAGCTTCATCCCGTACCGGGAGAGGGCGTCGCCCTGGTGCTCGAGGAGGTCAGCGCCCGCCGGGCGGCGGAGACCCGGGCCCATGCGCTCGCCCGCCTCGATCCGCTCACCGGCCTGCCGAACCGGCTGCAATTGCGCGAGCATCTCGACGTCGCCCTCGCGCGCCTGGAGCGCACGGACGAGGGCTGCGCGGTGCTGCTCGTCGACCTCGACCGATTCAAGCCGGTCAACGACACGCTGGGCCACCCGGTCGGCGACGCGCTGCTGCAGAAGGTGGCCGACCGGCTGCGCGCGATCGTCCGCCCCGGCGACACGGTGGCGCGGATCGGCGGCGACGAGTTCGTGGTGCTGCAGGCGGGCACCGCCGAGCCCGGCGAGGCCCAGGCGCTGGCGCGCCGCATCGTCGACCTCGTCGGCCGCACCTACATGATCGAGGGCCAGCTCCTGTCGATCGGGGCGAGCGTCGGCGTCGCCGTCGCGCCGGCCGACGGCGGCGAGGCCGACAAGCTCCTGAAGAACGCCGACCTCGCCCTCTATCGCGCCAAGCTCGACGGGCGGGGCACCTTCCGGTTCTTCGAGCCGGCCATGGATGCGCGGATGCAGGCGCGCCGCCGCCTGGAGCTCGACATGCGCCAGGCCCTCGCCCGGCGCGAGTTCCAGCTGCATTACCAGCCGCAGCTCAACCTCGCGGACGAGCAACTGGTCGGCTGCGAGGCGCTGATCCGCTGGCGCCATCCGGAGCGCGGGCTGGTCTCGCCCCTCGATTTCATCCCGCTGGCCGAGGAGATCGGCCTGATCGTGCCGATCGGCGAATGGGTGCTCCGCCAGGCTTGCCGCGACGCCGCATCCTGGCCGCAGCCGCTGTCGGTGGCCGTGAACGTGTCCCCGGCGCAGTTCAAGAGCGACCGCCTCGTCGAGACCATCGTGTCGGCCCTCGCCAATGCCGGGCTGCCCGCCGCGCGGCTCGAGATCGAGATCACCGAGGGCGTGCTGCTCCAGAACAACGACAAGACCCTGCACACGCTCCACCGCCTGCGGGACCTGGGCGTGCGGGTCTCGATGGATGATTTCGGCACCGGCTACTCGTCCCTGAGCTACCTGCGCGCCTTCCCGTTCGACAAGATCAAGATCGACCGCTCCTTCGTCAGCGACATGGATGCCAAGGATGGTCCGGGCGGCAAGGATGGTCTGAGCCCCAAGGCCGACGGCGA
This sequence comes from Methylobacterium tarhaniae, assembly GCF_001043955.1. GTDB lineage: Bacteria > Pseudomonadota > Alphaproteobacteria > Rhizobiales > Beijerinckiaceae > Methylobacterium > Methylobacterium tarhaniae. The sequence goes on from NZ_LABZ01000131.1 coordinate 17,965, forward strand.
GGCGATCATCCGGGCGATCGCCGGCCTCGGCCGCAGCCTCGGCATGACCACGGTGGCGGAGGGCGTCGAGACGCCCGAGCAGCTGCGCCGCATCCGGGCCGAAGGCTGCACCGACGTGCAGGGCTACCTCATCAGCAAGCCGCTGCCGGCCGACGACCTCCTGCGCCTCCTCTCCGCCCCCGACCGTCCCGCCCGCACCGGAGCCCCGTCATGAGCGACCTCTACCGGCTGGTCTATGCCAGCAGGAACCTGCTGCAGGGTTCCGACGACGAGGTGACCGCGTCGGTGCGGCAGATCCTGGAGGCCTCGCAGCGCAACAACCGCGCGATCGGCGTCACCGGCGCGCTGATGTTCAACGGCGGCGCCTTCGCGCAGGTGCTCGAAGGGCCGCGCTCCGGGGTGGAGGAAACCTTCGAGCGCATCCAGCGCGACGAGCGCCACGGCGAGGTGACCGTGCTGCAATGCGGCCCGGTCGAGGCCCGCGGCTTCCCGGACTGGTCGATGGCCTTCGTCGGCCAGTCCGCCCGCGGCCAGGCCCTGTGGTGCGGGCTCGCCGCCGAGAGCGGCTTCGACCTCACCCGCCTCGACGGCGACGGGGTGTTCGCGATGCTGCACGGCCTGGTGCTGGAGGAGGAGGGCGCGCCGATCGTGGTCTCCCCGGTCCCGGCCGGGCCGCGGGCGGTGGCGCCGGTCGAGGTGCCGCAAGACGAGCCCACGAGGCTCGAAGCCCGGGAGCCCGAGGCCGTCGCGCCGCTCCCGCCCCCGGCCGGGACGCAAGCGCCGGAGGCGGGCTCCGCCGCGGTCGCGGCGCTGCGGAACGCGCTCTCCCGCGAGCGCGAGCGGGCCAACGCCCTCTCGATCGCCCGCGACGACCTCGAACTGGCCCTCGCCGTGAGCCGCGACGCGCAGGCGGCCCTGCGCGCCGAGCGCGACCACTGGGCCGAGCGCGCCCGCATCCTCGCCGCCGCCCTGTGCCGGGAGGCGGAGGAGGTGCGGCGCGGGGTGCGCAGCGAGACCCCGCCGAGAGCCCAGGGGGCCGAGCGCTCGGTGGCGTGAGGCCGGCGCTCCGGCCCCGCGGCCGCGGAGTTGCGTCAGTTCGACCGGCGCGACAGCGACACCGCGTAGGCCGGCGAGCGGATCGCGAACATCGGGTCGTCGGCCGGGCCGGCGATGCCCTCGGGCATGTCGACCACGGGATCGAAGGTGGCGGCGTCGCAGGTCGCGTCGGGCTCGATGGCCGTGATCGCCAGGGTGCCGAGCGTGCGGGTCTTGCGCTCCTCCTCCGGCCAGGCCGCGGTCGCGTCCGTGGTCGGGTCGTTCGGCTCGGCCAGGATCGCCACGAGGTCGAACCGCGCCGGTCCCCGGGCCAGCCGCTCCTTCAGCTCGTCGGCGTAGAAGCTGTCGGGCTTGGCCTTCAGCTCCTCGTCGGAGAGGGTCGCCTTGTCGGCGGCGACGAATTTCAGCTTCGCCTTGGTCGCCTCGCCCTTGGCGTTGGTCAGCGTGTAGGTGTGCACCGCCCAGTAATCGGTGCCCGCGAAGCTCGCCGGCACCGGCCGCGCGTTGAGCCAGGCCGCCTGGCGGCCGGTCTCCGGGTTCTTCGCCGCGAAGGCCTTGACCTTCTCGGCATCCGGCTTGCCGTCCGGGCCCGGCGCGCGGACCTGCAGGAATTCCAGGAGCTGCGCCGGGGTCCGGGTCGAGAAGACCGGGGCGGAGATGACCACGAAGGTCATGTCGCCGGCGGGATCGGCCAGCCGCATCGCGAAGCCGCGGGTGGTCGGCTTGGTCTTGTCCGAGATCTTCGGGTTGCCGCCGCCCATCGAGAAGCGGGCGGTGACGGGGACGGCCTTGTCGGGGGCGGCCTTGGAGAACTGGGGCGCCTTCGACAGGCTCGCCGCGTCCGGCGCCGGCGTGAAACTCCCCTTCAGGCAGACGCCCTTGGCGCCGCTCGCGCGCACGCCCTTGTGGTCGCCGCTGACGGCGAATTGCAGGGCCACGATGGCGCCGGGATCGGCGTCCTGGGCCGGCGCGGGCGTGGCGAGGGTGGCCAGCACGGCCGCGCTGGCCAGGAGGGAGGGGGACCGGATCATGGAGGCGCTTCCTCGATTTTATCGAGGGGCATTTTGAATTGCGCGCAATTTTATAGCAAGTGTGATTCTGATCGGTTTCCGGATCGTGTCCGGGGGCGGCCGGGACGCCGCCCCCCGCGCCTCACGCCGATTCCGCGAACATCGCCCCCGGCACCGCCGCCAGGAGGTTGCGGGTGTAGGGATGCTCGGGCGCCCGGAACAACGCCTCGGTCCGGTTCATCTCGACGATCTCGCCCCGGTGCATCACGGCGATCCGGTCGCAGATCGTGGCGGCGACGCGCAGGTCGTGGGTGATGAACAGCATGGCGATGCCGAGCCGCGCTTTCAGATCCTCCAGGAGCGCCAGCACCTGGGCCTGGACCGAGACGTCGAGGGCCGAGACCGCCTCGTCGGCGACGAGCACGTCCGGCTCCATGGCGAGCGCCCGGGCGATGCCGATGCGCTGGCGCTGGCCGCCGGAGAAGGCGTTCGGGTAACGCTCGGCGGCGGTCTGGGGCAGGCCGACGAGGTCGAGGAGTTCCCGCGCCCGGGCCCGCGCCTGGCGGGCCGGGGTGCCGTGGGCGATGGGGCCGCCGGCGATGATCTGCTCGACGGTGCGGCGGGGGTTGAGCGAGGCGAAGGGGTCCTGGAAGATCATCTGGATCCGCCGGCGCTCGTCGCGCAGAGCCGTCGGTCCCAGAGCCGTGAAGTCGAGGCTGCCGAGGCGGACCGTGCCGTGGTCGGGCTCGATCAGGCGGATCGCCAGCCGCGCCGTGGTCGACTTGCCGGAGCCCGACTCGCCGACGATGCCGAGGGTCTCGGCCCGGCGCAGGTCGAAGCTCACTTCCTTCACCGCCGCCACCACCCGGGGCTTGCCGAGGAGGCCCGAGCGGGTGGCGTAGGTCTTGGCGAGGTTCATCACCGAGAGGGCGATCGGCGCCTCGGTGATCGGCTCCCGCTTGGGCGGGGTCAGGCTCGGCACGGCGGCGAGCAGCGCCTTGGTGTAGGCGTGTTGAGGATGGCGCAGGACCGCCTCGGCCGAGCCGGACTCGACCAGCCGGCCGCGCTGGAGCACCGCGACGTGGTCGGCGATGTCGGCCACCACGCCGAAATCGTGGGTGATGAACAGGACCGCCATGTTGCGGCGCTGCTGGATGTCACGGATCAGCTTGAGGATCTGGGCCTGGGTGGTGACGTCGAGGGCCGTCGTCGGCTCGTCGGCGACAAGGACCGCGGGTTCGAGGGCCAGCGCCATCGCGATCATCGCCCGCTGGCGCTGCCCGCCCGAGAGCTGGTGCGGATAGGCCCTGACGATCTGCTCGGGGTCGGGCAGCCCGACCTCGCCGGCCAGCGCCACGGCGCGCGCGCGCCGCTCCCTCGGGGTGAGCAGGTCGTGGGCCTCGAACATCTCGGCGATCTGGTCGCCGATGCGCATCACCGGGTTGAGCGCCGTCATCGGCTCCTGGAAGATCATCGCGATCCGCCGGCCGCGCAAGGAGCGCCAGGCGCGCTCGTCGAGGCGGAGCAGGTCCCGGCCCTCGAACCGGATCTCGCCGCCGGCGGCCTTCAGCGAGCGCGGCAGGAGGCCGGTGAGCGCGTAGGCGCTCATCGACTTGCCCGAGCCCGATTCACCGACGACGCAGAGGATCCTGCCCGGCATCAGGTCGAGGTTCAGGCCCTCGACCGCGTAGGGGCGGTCGGCCCCCCGCGGCAGGGCGAGGGTCAGGTTGCGGATCTGGACGATCGGTTCGCTCATCTCTGGCCCTCGTGCGCCCGATGGGCGGGCGTTCGATCGACGGACGTCTTGTCCGGAACGTCTACTTTGCCTCGACGGGACTGCTTCCCTCGGCGTCGTCCCGGGGCCGCGTAGCGGAGCCCGGGATCCAGACGCTCAGGGGCTGCAGAACGAAGCGGAGGCCTCTCCGCCCTGTCCTGAACCATCCGCGTTCGTGGATTCCGGGCTCCGCTTTCGCGGCCCCGGAACGACATGGTGGGCGGCGGTGCCGGCGCGCAGGCTGGACCGCCGGTCAGCCCGCCGCCCTGCGCCCGGCCAGCACCGTCGGCCCGGTCTCGCCGAGGTCCCAGAACAAACCGGCCATCAGCCCCAGGGCCTCGCGGGTCGGGCCTCCCAGCAGGTGCTCGTCCGGCGCGTGCTGCGAGCAGGCCGGGTAGGAATGCGGCACCCAGAGCGTCGGCAGACCGAGGATCTCCGAGAAGGCGTCGTTCGGCAGCGAGCCGCCGAGATTGGGCAGCAAGGCCGGGCGCTTGCCCGTGCTGGCCTCGATCGAGGCGAGCGCCCACCCCACCCACGGATCCTCGACCGGCAGGCGCGTGGCGCGGAAGACCTCGCCGCGGGTCGCCCGCACCTCGACCATCGGGAAGCCCTTGGCGTCGAGATGGGCGCGGATCGCCGGCAGCAGCCCCTCCCAGTCGGTGCCGACGACGAAGCGCAGCTGCATCGTCGCCTTGGCGGAGGGCGGCACGGCGTTCTGCGGCCCGTCCGGGTCGCCGCACTTGAAGGCCAGGACTTCGAGGGTGTTCCAGCCGAAGACCCGCTCGGCCGGGGTCAGGCCGGGCTCGCCCCAGCCCTCGTCGATCGCCGGCGCGTTGGGATCGCCCCCGACGGTGATGTCGGACAGCGCCGCGCGCACCCCGTCGGGAATCGGCGGCGGGAGAAGGGCGTCGAGGAGGATCTTTCCGCGTCCGTCGACGAGGCTCGCGATGGCGCTCGCCAGCACGGTGCCGGGATTGCGCAGGAGCCCGCCCCAATTGCCCGAATGGTGGCCGCCCTCGCGCAAGGCCACCACCAGCTCGAAGGTATAGCCGCCGCGGGAGCCGAGGAACATCGTCGGCCGGCTCGCCTCGATCCGCGGCCCGTCGGAGGCGATGAGGAGGTCGGACGCGAGCGCCTGGCTTTCCGCCCGGCAGACCTCGCGCAGGCCCGGCGAGCCGGCCTCCTCGCCCATCTCGATCAAGAGCTTGACGTTGAAGCCGAGCGTTCCGCCCCGGGCCTGCATCACCGCCGCGAGGGCGCCGAGGTTGATGAGGTGCTGGCCCTTGTTGTCGGCGGTACCGCGCCCGTACCAGCGCTCGCCCTCGACCGTCACCTGGAGCGGGTGCAGGCCCTCGCGCCACTGCTCGGGGTAGTTCCGCACCGTGTCGCCATGGCCGTAGGTCAGCACGGTCGGCAGGTCGTCGCCCTCGTGCCGGGTGGCGATCAGGAACGGTCCGCGTCCCGCCTGCGGGTTGTCGAGGAGGCGGGTCGCGAAGCCGAGCCGCGACACGGCCGGGATCATGAACCGCGTGAGGTAGGCGGTGAGCGCCGGCCCCTGGTCCGGGGCCTGGCTCTCGGTCGGCAGGCCGACCGCCTCGCGGAGCACGGCGAGGAAATCCCCGTCGTCGTAGTGCCGGTGGGCCAGCGCGATGGCGTCGCGTCGCGACATGGGAACTCTCTTCTGTTCTACGCGTGCGGAGAGGGGAGGGGCGTTCAGTGCCGCCCCTCGGGAGCGGTGATGTCGCGCACCCCGTCGCCCAGGAGGTTGATGCCGAGCACCAGCATCAGCAGGGCCACGCCCGGGATGGTGATGACCCAGGGCTGGAAGAGCATGTACTGCTTGCCCTCGGCGATCATCAGCCCCCAGGACGGCAGCGGCGGCTGCACGCCCAGCCCGAGGAACGAGAGCGCCGCTTCGAGCAGGATCGCGTGCGCCATCTCCAGGGTCGCCACCACGATCAGCGCGTTGAGGATGTTGGGCAGGATCTCCTGGGCGAGGATCCGCACCGGACCGAAGCCCGACGCCTTGGCGGCGGCGACGAAGTCCTGGCTGCGCACCTGTCGGGTGGCCGCCCGGGTGACCACGGCGAAGCGGTCCCAGAGCAGGAAGCCGAGCACCAGCACCACCACCTTGAGCGAGCCGCCGACCAGCGAGGCCATGGCGAGGGCCACCAGCACCACCGGCATGGCGAGCCGGGTGGTGACGACGTAGCTGACCACCGCGTCGACCCGGCCGCCGTAATAGCCGGCGAGCACGCCGAGCGTCGTGCCGATCGCCCCCGAGATCAGGGCGGCGGAAAGGCCGATCAGCAGCGAGATCTGGCTGCCGTAGATCAGGCGGCTCAGGTAGTCGCGCCCGAGCTTGTCGGTGCCGAGGAGGTGCTCGACGCTGCCCTTGGCGTGCCAGACCGGCGGGATCAGCCGGCGCGACACGTCCTGGGCGTAAGGGTCGTGCGGGGCGATGAGCGGTGCGGCGAGGGCGACGAGCACGATGAACCCGACGATGCCGGCGCCGATCAGGAAGCCGCCATGGGACAGGCCGCGCCGGAGCGCGATGGCGGCCGGCGAGCGCGCCGGGGGCAGGACGGTCTCGGCCGGGGCGGAGGCCGGAGCCTGCGCGAGAGGGGAGGCGGGCCGGATGGTCATGCGCGCAGCCTCGGATCCAGGAAGGCGTTGAGGAGGTCGGCGGCCAGCGTCAGGGCGATGTAGATCATCGCCAGCACCAGCACGATCGCCTGGACGACGGGGAAGTCGTTGCGGGCGATCGATTCCCAGGCGAGCTGGCCGAGGCCCTGGAGCGAGAACACCGCCTCGATCACGATCGAACCGCCGAGCATGAAGCCGAACTGCACCGCGGCCAGGGCGATCACCGGGATCACGGCGTTGCGCAGGGCATGGCGGATCAGGATCTTGCGCGGCGGCAGACCCTTGGCGCGGGCGGTGCGGACGTAATCCGAGGACAGCACCTCCAGCATGCCGTTGCGGGTGAGCCGCATCACCGCCGGCATGGCGTAGTAGCCGAGCGCCACCGCCGGCAGGATGAAGTGCTTCCAGGTCGCGTTGCCGGAGACCGGCAGCCAGCGCAGGTTGACCGAGAAGATCATGATCAGGGTCAGGCCGAACCAGAAGCTCGGCATCGCCTGGCCCAGCACCGAGACGGCCAGCGCCGTCCGGTCGATCCAGGTGTCGCGGTAGAACGCCGCCAGCACCCCGAGGGGGATGGCCACCAGCAGGGCCACCGCGAGCGCGATCACGCCGAGCGTCAGGGTCACCGGCATGCGGGCGGCGAGCAGGTCGGTCACCTGCTCGGGGAAGTAGAACGAGCGTCCGAAATCGAGCTGGAGCGCGTGCCAGGCCCAGGTTCCGAACTGGACCACGAGCGGCTGGTCGAGCCCGTGCTGTGCGCGGACCGCCGCGATCTGCTCGCCCGTCGCCTCCGGTCCGGCGATGGCGGTGGCGAGGTCGCCCGAGAGGTGCAGGAGCAGGAAGCTCGCGACCGAGACGGTGAGCGCGACGCTGATCGCGACGAGGATGCGCCGCAGCGCGAAGCCCAGCATGGCGCCCCTCCTACTTCTTCCAGGTCGCCGCAAAGAAGCGCGGCACCTCGTCGGTCTGCGCGGTGAAGGTCAGGTCCGCGGTGAAGGCGTAGTTCGACGGGTAGGAGAACATCGGCAGCGCATAGGCCTGGGCCGCGATGCGCTTGAGCGCCTCGGCGTACTTGGCCTTGCGGACCGCCGGATCGGTGCTGGTGTCGCCGGCCTGGAGGTCGGCGATCACCGCCGGATCACGGGCCAGGTCCTCCTCGCCGCCGCGGAAATAGATCCCCGTGAAGGCCGAGACGTCGTTGATCGAGAACGAGCCCCAGGTCTGGTAGCCGATCGAGGTCTTGCCGGCCCGCAGCGCGTCGCGGAAAGCGGCGTAGCGCAGGTAGTTGAGCTTCGCCCGGATGCCGACGGCGCGCAGGTAGCCGATCACCGCCTCGGCGTAGTCGCGCTCGCGATAGGCCGAGAGGTCGATGTCGAAGCCGTTCGCGTAGCCGGCCTCCTTGAGCAGCGCCCGCGCCTTGGCCGGATCGTAGGCGTAGGCCGGCACGCCCTCCTCGGTGCAGCCGAACTGATCGATGAAGCAGACCGCGTTCATCATCCGGGAGCCGCCGCGCACCAGGTTGTCGACCATCGCCTTACGGTCGATGGCGTGGGCGATCGCCTGGCGCACCCGCACGTCCTTGAGGGGCGAGTTCTCCGCGGCGCGGCCCTGCACGTCGAATTGCAGGAAGCCGACCCGCATCGTCTCGGCGGAGACCACGGTCAGGGTCGGGTCGCGCTTGAGCTGCTCGGCCTGGTCGGTCGGCACGCGCCAGATCCAGTCGACGCCGCCGGTCATCAACTCGGCCATGCGGCTGTCGCCGTCCGGGATGATGCGGAATTCGAGCTTGCCGATCTTCGCCTTGCCGATCGGGCTACCGGGCCAGTACTTGTCGTTGCGCACCATCTTCACGGCCTTGCCGCTCTCGACGGAGACGATGCGGTAGGGGCCAGTGCCGACCGGCGCCTTGCTGAAGCCGTCGAGGCCCACCTTCTTGAAATAGGCGGCGGGCAGGATCGGGGTCGGGCCGGCGAGGTATTCGAGGGCGGCCGGGAACGGCGCCTTGAGGTGGATGCGCACGCTGTGCGGGCCGGTCACCTCCGTCGACTTCATCCAGTCGACATTGCCCTTGGTGACGATCTTGGCCTCGGGCGTCAGCACGTAGTTGAACGTGAAGGCGACGTCCTCGGGCGTCAGGGCATCGCCGTTGTGGAAGGTCACGCCGTCGCGGATCGTGAGGTCGAGCGTCACCGGGTCGACCCAGGTCCAGGCGGTGGCGAGCATCGGCTGGTGCTGGCCGGTCGCCGGATCGCGGTAGAGGAGAGTATCCCAGACGTTGCGCGCCAGGATCACGCCCTCGCGCAGGTTGTTGTGGTAGGGGCTGAGATTCTCCGGCTCGCTGTCCGAGGCATAGACCAGGGTGTCGTCGGCCTTGCCCGCCAGCGCGGGACCTGCGACCCCGGCGAGGAGGAGGCCTGCCAGAAGGGCACCGGCCTTGCTGGCACCGGCCTTGCGCATCCGCCCGGCCCGCATCACGCCCGCCCGTCCTTGGCCCGCTTCGATCCGTGTCGGCATGTCGGCTCCGCATCGTCGAGGGCAGCGCGGGTGCCGTCACCCGTCATGCTGCACTGCCGCAAAATTCACCGTGCCAGGATGTTGCGCAGATCCGATCGCAGCAAGACGAATTTATCGATAGGCTCGTTGCCGAAACGGCAAGGCACGGGAATGCGGGGCGGGGGCGGGCGATGCAGACCACGGCGTTGCGCTACTTCCTGGCGGTCGCCCGCGAGGGCACGATCGCTGCGGCCTCCGCCCGGCTCAACGTCGCGCCCTCGGCGATCAGCCGGCAGATCGCGAATCTCGAGGCGGAGCTGGCCTGCCTGCTGTTCGAGCGCCGGCCGCGCGGGATGGTGCTGAGCCAGGCGGGCGAGCTGCTGGCCCGCCACGCCCACCAGGTGCTCCAGAGCGCCGACCAGGTCGTCACCGAGATCCAGGAGCTGGACGGCCTGCGGCGCGGCCTGGTGCGCATCGCCACCACCGAGGCCTTCGCCATCGACCTCGTGCCGAGCGTGATCGCGGCGTTCCATGCCCGCCACCCCGGCATCCGCTTCGACCTGAGCGCGCTGCCGCCGGGCCAGGTCACCCAACGGGTCGTGCAGGGCGACACCGATATCGGGCTCACCTTCAGCCTGGAGCCCTCGACCGACACGGCGGTGGCCTACCGCAACAGCCTCGACATGGTGGCCCTGTGCGCGCCCGGCCACCCGCTCGCCGGGCGAAGCCTGATCGGGCTGCCCGACCTCGCCGCCTATCCGGTCGCGCTCCTGCCCCGGGACACCACCCTGCGGACCATCCTCGACGCGGCCTGCGCGGCGGAGGGCATCGCCATCGAGCCGGTGCTCAGCGCGAACGTGCTCTCGGCCATCCTGCCCTTCCTGCGCGGCACGCGCGGCCTCACCCTGATGTCGTCGATCGCCCTCCAGGGCCAGGTCGGGCGCGGCGAGTTCCGGGTGCTGCCGATCCGGTCCCGCCGCAGCCTGGCCCGGGGCATCGAGGTCCAGACCATGCGCGACCGGCGCTTGCCACGGGCCGTGCAGGCGTTCCTGACGGACTTGGTGGCGGCCTTGCCGCCGATCACCGGATAAGGGACGCCAACGCGACCGAGGATGATCGGCCTTGCCGTCGCCGCATCGTCTGGCGCTGCACTTGACGGTCAAGGCCGGCTTGGCGACACTGTCTTCACGAATCGATCGAAGCGACGCGGTCGATAGGATGTCGACCGACCTTGCGTCCGGATTTGCTCGAAGACATCTGCACCGATGCGCGCGGCACGAGCCGGAGCGCAGCGTCATGACGTCGATCGCGGGGCTGCCCGACTTCCTCCTCTATCTCGGCACGGCCGCTTTGCTGACCGGCCTCTATCTGCTGATCTACACCCTCGCCACGGCGCATAACGAGCTGGCGCTGATCCGCCGGGACGTGACGGCCGCCTCCGTCTCGCTCGGCGGCAGCCTGGGCGGCTTCACCCTGCCGCTGGCGGTGGCGATCTACAATGCCCGCTCCGTGCTCGACTGCCTGGTCTGGGGCCTCGTCGCGCTGGTGGTGCAGGTGGCGGTCTACTGGCTGGTCCGCCTCGTCCTGCCGGACCTGTCGCGGCGGATCGAGGAGGACCGGATGGCGGCGGCCATCCTGCTCGGCGCCGCCTCCCTCGCCGGCGGCGTCCTGAACGCCGCCTCGATGACCTACTGAGTGTGATGACCTACTGAGTGTCATGAGCGAGCCCGCCCCCGCGCCTCCCCCGGACCAGGCAGTCGAGCACGGAGCGGGCATTGTAGATCGCCACCGCCCGCGGCAGGGTGAAGCCGCCCAGGATGCCGCCGAGCGAGACGGAGGCGGCCGTCACGTCCCGGCGGATAAGCGCCAGCTCGTTATGCGCCGTGGCGAGGGTGTAGATCAGCAGTTAGAGGCCGGTCAGCAAAGCGGCCGTGCCGCGATAGAGGAGGAAGTCGGGCAGCC
>NZ_LABZ01000132.1 GCF_001043955.1 Methylobacterium tarhaniae
CGAAGACACCCTGCCGGCCCGTCCGGAGGCCAAGTCCGCCAGCAACGTGGTCAGCGTGGCTCGGCGCCAGCGGTGAATCGGGTGCGGGCCGCGTCCCCTGGACGCGGCCCGTTCCGGGTTACTTGATCACCGCACAGCCGATGCGGGCGCCCGCATTGCCGATCGGCTGCGTGGCATGGTCGTCCTCGTTGGCGTGGATGATCAGCGCCGAACCGTCATTGTCCTTCAGGCCACCCTCGCCGGTGAGGGGCGTGTCGCTCGACACCTCGGCATTCACCGAGCCGTCGGCATTGGCGTAGACGTTCGGCAGGTCGCCCTCGTCGGGACCCTCGGCGTTCAGCAGGCCGTGCTTGGCGTTGTCGTGATTGACGTGCGCCTTCGACTCCTGGAACTTGTCGGTATCGGCGCAGCTGCCCACGGCATGGAAGTGGATGCCGTGCCAGCCGGGCGGCAGGCCGCCGGGCTGGATCGTCACCCGCATCACCAGGGTGTTGGCGCCGTCCCTGAGCGCGATCTTGCCGATCGTCTCCCCCTTGTTGTTGACGATCGGCGCATCGTAGGTCGTCGGCGCCGCCGGCTTGTCCTGAGCCGCCTTGTCCTGCGCGAAGGCGGGAGCCGCGAAGCCGAGGGCCAGGGCGCTCGCGAGCACGATATGTCTCATGGGAAGAACTCTCCTCGTGTGCCGCCGTGTAGCTAGGGCGCGCGGCGCCGGAGGGGACGGCCGGACGACGGCCGGGCGGCGACGGAATCGATCGTATACGACCAGGGATCGAGGGCGATGACGACGGGCGATCGGCTGCGGGCCGACCGGCTCCTGGTGGAGGCGGGCCATTTCGAGAGCCGGGCGCGGGCGCAGGCCGCGATCGAGGCCGGGCTGGTGCGGGCGGACGGCGTCGTCGTGCGCCGGGCCTCCGACCTGATCGCCCGGGGCGCCGCCATCGTCGCCGAGGCGCCGCACCCCTACGTGTCCCGCGGCGGATTGAAGCTCGCCGCCGCCCTCGACGCCTTCGCGATCGATCCGGCGGGCCGGACCTGCCTGGATATCGGCGCCTCGACCGGCGGCTTCACCGATGTGCTGCTGCGCCGCGGCGCGGCCTTCGTCCACGCCGTCGATGTCGGCCGCTTTCAGCTCCATCCGAGCCTCGCGGCCGATCCCCGGGTCGGCGCCCTCGAGGCGACGGATGCCCGATCCTTGACCCCCTTTCCCGAGCCGCCCTCCCTCCTGGTGATCGACGTGAGCTTCATCTCCCTGCGGCTGGTCCTGCCGCCCGTCATTCCGCTCCTGGCGCCCGATGCCGCCCTGGCGGCCCTCATCAAGCCGCAATTCGAGGCCGGGCGCGAGCATGTCGGCCGCGGCGGGCTGGTGCGGGACGAGGCCGTCATGGAGGCGGTCTGCGAGCGCATCCGGGCGCTGGTCACCTCCTTGGGCTTCGTGGTGCGCGGCCTGATCCCGTCGCCGGTCGAAGGCGGCGACGGCAACCGGGAATTCCTGATCGGCGCCGTGCGGGAGGCGGGACAATGAGCGAGATGATGGAGATCGCCCGCCTCGGCCTGCGCGGCGACGGGGTGACGCCGGACGGCGTCGTGGTGCCGGGCGCCCTGCCGGGCGAGACCGTGCGGGCGGTGCCGGAGGAGGGTACCCGGCCGCCGCGGGCCCGGCTCGACGCGGTGCTGACCCCCTCGGCCGATCGGATCGCGCCGTTCTGCCCGTATTTCGGTACCTGCGGCGGTTGCGCGATCCAGCACCTCGCACCCGGCGCTTACGCGGATTGGAAGCGCGACCTCGTCGTCGGGGCGCTCGCGCGGGCCGGGATCGAGGCGCCGGTGGCGCCGCTCCTCGACGCGCACGGATCCGGGCGGCGGCGCATCACCCTGCATGTGCGGGCAGGCGAGGGCGGGCCGCAGGCGGGCTTCATGGCGGCGCGCAGCCACGCGCTGGTGGCGATCGACCATTGCCCGATCACGGAAGCCGCCCTGCACCGCGCCCCCGAGATCGCCCGCGCGGTGAGCCGTCCGCTGGGCGGCGGAGGCGGCAAGCCCCTCGACGTGCAGGTGACCGCGACCGCGGGCGGCCTCGACGTCGATATCCGCGGCCACGGGCCGGCCTCGGAGCGGGCGCGGCAAGCCCTGGTGCTGCTCGCCGGTGACCTCGACCTCGCCCGGCTCTCGCTCCACGGCGAGGTGCTGATCGTCCGTCGCGCGCCGGAGATCCCAGCCGGCCGCTCACGGCTGGTGCCGCCCTCCGGCGGCTTCCTCCAGGCGACGGCGGAGGGCGAGGCGACCTTGGCGCGTCTCGTCGTCGAGGGGGTGGGTAAGGCCAAGCGCGTGGTCGATCTCTTCTCCGGGGCCGGCGCATTCTCGCTGGCGCTGGCCGAGGCCCATACCGTCCACGCCGTCGAGGGCGAGGAGGGGGCACTCAAGGCCCTCGACCGCGCCTTCCGCGAGACGGGGGGCCTGCGCACCGTCACCACCGAGCGCCGCGACCTCTTCCGCCGCCCGCTCCTGGCGCCGGAACTCGACCGCTTCGACGCGATCGTGTTCGACCCGCCCCGGGCCGGCGCCGAGGCGCAGAGCGCCCGGATCGCCGAATCGAAGGTGCCGGTGGTGGTCGGCGTCTCCTGCGATGCCGGCAGCTTCGCCCGCGACGCTGCGCTTCTGGTGCGCGGCGGCTACCGGCTGGAGACGGTGACGCCGGTCGACCAGTTCCGGCACTCGCCGCATGTCGAGATCGTCGGGGTGTTCCGGCGGCCGGGGAAGAAGCGCTGAGTTTATGAGACCAGACGCAGCCCAACCTCGTCTTCGATGTCCGGGAGGTTTGCGATCCACGGAGGAGTGTACAACTCCTCATTCTCGCGTTGCGTCACCCAGTTCTGGCTTTCCACGCGATCGAGAGGGCTTTGACCTTGGGGCCAATCGACACAATCGAAGACCGATCCGTCCTGGGCTTGCAGGCGGCCATCGTCGCGCAACTCGACCCCGTTCCGATCCAGCCATTGCAGCAGGCTCATTGCTTGCTCAGATTGGGACGGGGCGGAGACCGTGACGGGGATGCCGGCCCTTACCGTGACAGTAGACTCGCCATTATCATGCGAGCGGTAGAAGACGACGCGGATTTCGATATCGTCCCGCGAGTTGATGCGCGAGCCCGTGCGGGCGCGGACGACGCTTCCATCGGCTTCGACGAGAGTTCCATCCTGCTTCAAAATCGAGGCGATCGGGCGGAATCTCGCCTCTTCGCCTGATGATGCATCTCCACTCAGGAAAAAATGTCCCGGCGTACAGCGCAGGCCGCGCAAATCGATGATCTGCATCGCCTCATTAGTGAAGAGGCGGGTCACACGCTTCGGCACCATGCCGCCTCGGCCAGCCTCGGCCGATGGGTCGAAAGCCATGACAAGGTCGCCCAGTTCAATCTGCTCGATGGGTTTTTCGGTACCATCTGCCATGAGGATTTGCGTTCCCGCGAGGAAGCAGGATGGATCGCGGTCCGGCCGCACAATGTTTTTTGTTGCTTCGAACTCACTTCGAATGCGACTAGCGTTCACTAAGTGTTGACCGCCACCATCTCCATTCGGATCGGGGTTATAGCGCTCACCGCGCAGCTCGGCCTCCGCGGCATTGCGGAGCATATTGTTGGGGCCGATTTTATAATATGTTACCACAAGTGCGTCGCGAACGTCTTGACTCGCATTCTCCCAGTAGTGCGCGGCATTGCTTCGAAAGAAATTTTCTGCTTCTTGCGCATAAAGACCGGCCATCTTAAAGCTGAGTGTAGGATTTTTGAAGCTCGCTAAGTCCTTTATAAGTCTTGAATAATCGTTTTGATAAATATTTAAACTTAATGGATCCGAGTTTTTGTTGTTGTCATAGTATCTTTCTAAGAGTCTGATAGCAGTTGTCGTTCTAAAATTGCCTGGTCCTACATCAATAGTTATGGGGTAATCCCATTTTTTTAGCGTAAGCTCATCTATTTGCGGATTTGATTTTATAAAATCGTATTGAGATTTCAAATCCTTATGGCCTAAGTACCATGCCCTGCTGATAGCTGTATAATCAGCCGCTCCCTGAAATGCAAATCCGAGCTTCAGACTATTGAAGTCGAGCGAAAGATTATGCTCTTGCGTATATCTACTGTCAAATTCATTAGAAATTGCGCCCAATATTGCAGTAGGAGAAACATTTATTTTACTTGCGATCTTATTGGCAAGGTTGGCATTATAATTTATTAGTCTGTACGTCGAATCCTTAAATATGGCGTCGGTCATCTTCTCTGCTCCTTAAGTCGACGGGATCTGCTTTTTCCTCCAAACAGATACAATCTACATTATCGAATAAAAATTTTCGTGATATTGGCGATCGATATAAAACATGCCAAATGCGTTGATGAATAAACCAAATTAATCATAGCTACATATTTCCTTGTGTCAATAGAGACAGCAGAAAATCTATCAATCACCGAGAATGTGACTTAAATGACACAGCTTGATACGATACAGCCGATCAAAAAGGCACTTCGTGCGAAAAATGTATTTCATGTATATAATGCAAGAAATGCAATATATGAGAATATCAGTCCAATAATAGTTAGGACTGATAATAATATAAAAGATGAAGTCTTGGCTCTATAGAAGCAAGAAGCAATAAAAACGACGGCAATCACAGTAATGAATGGATCAAGGATGAGAATAAAAACTAAAGCCATTATAACATCTACGATGTTTTTTGCATTGTATATCCCTTTTAATACTCCTCGCTCGAGCGAGCAAATAAACATCATCTGAGTAGATATGCTAAAAAAACACGCAATATTAAAATATCTATTCATTTATTATTCTCTAATATAAGAAATCAAATCAAAGCCAGTGAAAATTGTCGCTGACCGATTTGCATACGTTATGCATATAATCCATCATCATTTTTGTCAAGAGTCGTGCGTATATAAAGCAACAAAATGCAAAAAATTACTATTTAATTTGTAAACGTGAATAGTAATCTTATTTTATAAAGTAAAATAAAACTATACTATATATTTGCTAGCAGATTGTAGGATAATTTTACTAAATTACCCCTCCGGCGCCGCCGGCACCTGTCCGCCCCCCACATCCCGCCGCGGCTGCAACAGCAGCGCCAGCAATCCCGTCCACCCGGTCTGGTGCGCCGCCCCGAGCCCTGCCCCGGTATCGCCATGGAAGTATTCGTGGAACGGCACGTGATCGCGAAAGTGCGGGTCGTCCTGGAATAGCGGGGTGTCGCCGAGTACCGGCCTCCGGCCGTCGGGGCCGCGCAGGACCAGGCGGGTGAGGCGGGCTGACAATTCGTCGGCAATTTGCGGCAGGGTGAGATAATGGCCCGACCCCGCCGGGCACTCGATCGTGAAGTCGGACCCGTAGAAACGGCCGAACTCGGTCAGCGCCTCGACCAGAAGATAGTTGATCGGCAGCCAGATCGGCCCGCGCCAGTTCGAGTTGCCGCCGAACACCGCCGTCGTCGATTCCGCCGGCTCGTAATCGACCGCGAAGGTCTGGCCGTCCCAGGGGAAGCGGAAGGGTGCTGCCGCATGCGCCTTCGAGACCGAGCGGATTCCGTGAGGCGACAGGAACTCGGTCTCGTCGAGCATCCGGCGCAAGAGCGCCTTCATGCGGTGGCGGCGCAGCAGCGAGAGCAGCACCCGGTTGCCGCGACCCGGCTCCTCCCAGCGCGAGACCTGGGCGGCGAGGTCGGGGCGGTGGGTGAGGAGCCAGCGGGCGCGCCGCGTGAAGTCCGGGAAGCGCTTGGCCAGATCCTCGTCCAGCACCTCGACGGCGCAGAGCGGGATCAGCCCGACCAGCGAGCGCACCCGCAGCGGCACCTGGCGGCCGTCGGGGAGGCTCAGCACGTCGTAGTAGAACTCGTCGGTCTCGTCCCACAGGCCGGAACCGTCACCGCCGACATGGGTCATCGCCTCGGCGATGGTGAGGAAATGCTCGAAGAACTTGGTGGCGATGTCCTCGTAGACCGGGTCCTCGATCGCCAGTTCGAGGGCGATGCGCATCAGGTTGAGGCTGTACATCGCCATCCAGGCGGTGCCGTCGGCCTGGTCGAGGGTGCCGCCGGTGGGGAGCTTCGCCGAGCGGTCGAAGATGCCGATATTGTCGAGCCCCAGGAAACCGCCCTGGAAGACGTTGCGGTCGCCGGCATCCTTGCGGTTCACCCACCAGGTGAAGTTCAGCATCAGCTTGTGGAACACGCGCTCCAGGAAGGCGCGGTCGGGCTTGCCCGTCATCGCCTGGTCCATGCGGTAGACGCGCAACGCCGCCCAGGCATGGACCGGCGGGTTCACGTCGCCGAAGGCCCATTCGTAGGCCGGGAGCTGCCCGTTCGGATGCATGTACCATTCGCGGGTGAGCAGGATCAGCTGGCCCTTGGCGAAGGCCGGATCGATCAGCGCGAAGGTCACGCAGTGGAAGGCGAGATCCCAGGCCGCGTACCAGGGGTATTCCCACTTGTCCGGCATCGAGACGATGTCGGCGTTGTTGAGATGGGTCCAATCGCTGTCGCGGCCGTGGCGGCGCGCCTGCGGCGGGGCCGGCTGGGCCGGGGGGCCGGGGGGGCCGCGCCGGGCGGCGGAAAGGGGGGAAATGTTTGCCCACCACAAGCCGGGGGGGGCCGGGGGGGCACCCAGGGGGGGATGGGGGGGGGGGGGTGGGGGGTGGGGGGGGGGGGGGAAGGGGCGGGCGCGGCGGGGGGGGGGGGGCGCAAGGGGGCGTTTTCTTATTATACAA
>NZ_LABZ01000133.1 GCF_001043955.1 Methylobacterium tarhaniae
GGTTCAGGCTTCAACGACACGATGTACGGCAGCGCCGGCGACAACGTGCTGACGGGCGGCTCCGGCAACGACGCCATCTACGGACTGGACGGCAACGACAGGCTGATCGGCGGCAACGGCCTCGACACGCTGCGGGGGGATGGGGGCAACGACTCGCTCTATGGCGGCGACGAGGACGACGTCCTCCACGGTGGCGCGGGCAGCAACTTCCTCGATGGCGGCAACGGCAACGACACTGCCAACTTCGAGAGCGCCACTCTCGCCTACAGCATCGACCTGAACGCGCAGCGGGCCTGGACCAGCCAATACGCCGACACCCTGGCCTCGATCGAGAACGCAGTTGGTTCCGGCTTCAACGACACGATGTACGGCAGCACCGGCAACAACGTGCTGATCGGCCTCAACGGCGACGATGCTCTCTATGGCGGCGCGGGCGACGATGTCCTGCACGGCGGCGCGGGCAGCAACTTCCTCGATGGCGGCAACGGCAACGACTTCGTCAGCTTCGAGAGTGCCGCCGTTGGCTACAGCATCGACCTGAACGCGCAGCGGGCCTGGACCAGCCAATACACCGACACCCTGGCCTCGATCGAGAACGCGGCTGGTTCCGGCTTCAACGACATCTTGTACGGCAGCGCCGGCGACAACGTGCTGATGGGCGGCTCCGGCAACGACGCCATCTACGGACTGGACGGCAACGACAGGCTGGAAGGCGGCCGCGGTCTCGACACGCTGCGAGGGGATGGGGGCAACGACTCGCTCTATGGCGGCGACGAGGACGACGTCCTGGACGGCGGCTCCGGCCACAAGTTTGTCGA